>JAQGLR010000071.1 GCA_028292765.1 Massilia sp.
GCGGCTGCACCCTCGACATGCGCGGCGCTTCCATCCGGGGCGAGGCCACCATCAACGTGTTCGCCTTCTGGGGCGGCGTGACGATCAAGTGCCCACCCGACTGGACGATTGTCCTGCAGGGCACGCCCATCATGGGCGGTTTCGACGAAAAGACGGCCACCCCGCCGGACAACAGCAAGCGCCTCGTCATTCGCGGCTACGCGATCATGGGTGGCGTGGAAGTACGGAATTAATGCAGGGCGTCCTGCACGGCGCACTCGGCACCCGGCGCAGCACGGCCCTGTTTTTGGCGGCCTGGCTGCTGCTGGGGGTGCTGCTGGCCGGCCTGGTGAACGTCGCCGCCGATGCGCCCTGGGGCGCCAGCCTGCTGTTCGCGGTGCCGCTCGCGCTCCTGTACGGCTGCGCCAGCGGCTTCTCTTCTTATTACCTGTGCCGCGCCTATCCACTGGCAAGCAAACCCCTGTTCGCTGTGCTCGGCGTGTTCGCCTGCAGCTCGGTGTGCGCCAGTGCGCTGTGGACCGCGGCCGGCAACGGCTGGGGCGAACTGCTGCGCGCGGCCGCGCCCGGCATATCCGCACCAGGCGTGCCCGCATCAGGCCTGCCATTCCTGACGCGGCCCTTCGCGGCATCGATGTTCGGCCTGGGCGTGATCCTGTACGGCCTGACGGCGGTGGCGCACTACCTGGCGCTGGAATTCGAACGGGCGCGCCTGTTCGAGCGGCGCGAGCTCGAGATGAAGCTGGCCGCGCAGGACGCCGAGCTGCGCATGCTGCGCACGCAGATCGATCCGCACTTCCTGTTCAACAGCCTGAACTCGATCAGCGCATTGACCTCGATCGACCCGGCAGCCGCCCGCGGCATGACCCTGCAGCTGTCGGACTTCTTCCGGCGCAGCCTCGGCATGGACGCGCAGCGCAAGGTGCTGCTCACCGAGGAACTGGCCCTGGTGCGCGCCTTCCTCGCCATCGAACAGGTGCGCTTCGGCGCCCGCCTGCGCTTCGAGGAAGCGGTGGCGCCCGGGGCGGGAGCCTGCCTGCTGCCGCCGATGCTGCTGCAGCCGCTGGTCGAGAATGCGGTGAAGCACGGCATCGGCAACCGGCTCGAAGGCGGTACGGTGCGCATCGCCGCCGAACGCGCGGGGTCGCTGCTGCGGATCCGGGTCGAGAACGACGTCGACGAGGAGGGCGCGCCGGTGCGTACGTCCGGCTGCGGCATCGGCCTGGCGAATGTGCGCCAGCGCCTGGCCGCCACCTATGCGCACGAGGCGAGCGTGCACTGGACGCACACGGGCCATACCTTCCGGGTGGAGCTGGCGCTGCCCGCCCAGACCGCCCGGACCGCCCGGACCGCCCCCAGTATGGAGACCTGATCATGCGTGTCATCATCGTCGACGACGAATTCCTGGCGCGCGCGCTGCTGCGCGAATACCTCGGCGAGCACCCCGCCATCGAGATCGTCGCCGAATGCGCGAACGGCTTCGAGGCGGTCAAGGCGATCGGCGAGCTGCAGCCGGATCTCGTGTTCCTCGACATCCAGATGCCGAAACTCGACGGCTTCGAGGTCGTGGAGCTGGCCGGCGCGTGCACCCGTTACGTGTTCGTGACGGCCTACGACCAGTATGCGCTCAAGGCATTCGAGGTGCGCGCGCTCGACTACCTCCTGAAACCTTTCAGCCGCGAGCGACTGGCGCAGGCGCTGGCGAACGTGGCGGCGCGCGAGGCGCCTGCGCAGGAAGTGCGGGCCGCCGCGATCGAAGCCGCGCGCCGCCATGGACCGCTCGAACGCATCCTGGTCCGGGATGGCGCCCGGGTGCACGCGGTGGCCACGAGCAGCATCGACTGGATCGAGGCGCAGGACGATTACGTGCAGATCAGTTCCGGCGGGCGCACCCACCTGAAAAACGGGCGCATGGCCGAACTCGAGGAGGGGCTCGATCCTGGCGTGTTCTTGCGCGTGCACCGCTCCTACATCGTGAACGTCGGCGCCATCGAACGCATCGAAGCGCCGACGAAGGACAGCTGGTGCGCGGTCCTGCGCGACGGCAAACGCGTTCCCGTGAGCCGCAGCGGCTACGCGAAACTCAGGGAAGCGATGCGCTGACCGGGTGGCGCTCAGGTGGCGACGACGTCGACCTGCCACCAGCGCGGCAGCAGCGCGCGCACGGCCGGCTCGTCGAAGCGGTCGTCGATCAGGTAGACCACGCCCTTGTCAAGCTCGGTGCGGATCACGCGGCCGGCCGCCTGCACCACCTTTTGCAGGCCCGGGTACAGGTAGGTGTAGTCGTAGCCGGCGCCGAACATCGCCTGCATGCGCGCGCGCAGCGCTTCGTTCACGGGATTTAGCTGGGGCAGGCCGAGCGTGGCGACGAAGGCGCCGATCAGGCGTGCGCCGGGCAGGTCGATGCCTTCGCCGAACGACCCGCCCAGCACCGCAAAGCCGATGCCGCGGCCATCCGCATGGAAGCGCTCGAGGAAGCCGCCGCGTTCGCTTTCGCTCATTCTCCGCTCCTGGCGCCAGGTCGGCACTTCGGGATAACGTTCGGCGAACAGGGTGGCTACTTGCTCCAGGTAGTCGAAGCTGCTGAAAAAGGCGAGGTAGTTGCCGGGTGCTTGCGCATACTGGCCGGCCATCAGGCGCGCGATCGGCAGCCGCGAGGCGGTGCGGTGCGCGTAGCGGGTGGAGATGTCGCGCGCCACGTGCACGGCCAGCTGGCCGCTGGTGAAGGGCGACTCGACGTCGATCCAGCCTGCGTCCGCGGGCAGGCCGAGCAGGTCGGCGAAGTAATGCCAGGGGCTGAGGGTGGCGGAAAACAGCGTCACCGAGTGCGCCCCGGCGAAGCGAAGCTTGAGAAAAGGCGCGGGCACGACGTTGCGGATCGAGAGCGTGGTGTCCTTGCCGGCGCGGGCGACATCGCAGACCGAGTGGTCGCCGAAGGATTCGGCCAGCCGCGTGAAGTGCAGGGCGTCGAAATGGAAGCGCTGCAGGGCAGGATCGAGCGGGCCCGCTGGCCCGGCTTCGGCGAGGAAATCGTTGATCGCGCCCGTGGCGCCAGTTAACGCCGTCAGCAGTTTCTCGGGCGGGGCGGGCAGCGCCTGGTAAGGCGCGGGTGCGCCTGCGTCGACCTCGCCCCAGACGCGCGCAACTCTGGTGAGCGCCTTTTTCACGGGTTCCGGTGCGCCGGCACGCGCCAGGCGCAGGGAGGCGCGGTCCAGTTCCGCCGAATACATCGCGCGCGTGCGCGAGACCATGTTGTGCGCTTCGTCGACCAGCACACTGGCGCGCCAGCCGTTGGCCTGGGCCAGCGCGTACAGCATCGCGCTGCCGTCGAAATAATAGTTGTAGTCGCCGACCACGACATCGCTCCAGCGCGCCATTTCGCTCCCCAGGTAGTAGGGGCAGACGCCGTGCGCGAGGCCCACCTCGCGCAGCGCGGCGCGATCGAGCACCGGCACGTTTGCCGCCGCCTGGCGCGCGCCGGGCAGGCGATCGTAGAAGCCTTTCGCCAGCGGGCAGGACTCGCCCTGGCAGGCCTTGTCCGGATGCTCGCAGGCCTTGTCGCGCGCGGTGAGCTCCAGCACTCGCAGCGGCAGGCCCGGGCTGGCCGCGCGGATCGCCTCGACCGCGTCGAGCGCGAGCTGGCGGCCCGGCGTTTTCGCGGCAAGGAAAAACACCTTGTCGATGCGCTGCGCGGGCGCCGCTTTCAGTACCGGGAACAGGCTGCCGACCGTCTTGCCGATGCCGGTGGGCGCCTGCGCCAGCAGGCAGCGCCCGGCAGCGTTGGCCTTGAAGACGTTTTCCGCGAGCTGGCGCTGGCCCGGGCGGAAGCTCGGGTGCGGAAAGCGCAGCGCGGCGAGGGCCGCGTCGCGCGCCTCGCGGTGGCGCAGTTCGGCCTCGGCCCAGGCCGTGAAGCGCCGGCATCCGTCCTCGAACATGGCGCGCAGCTCGAGGGCGCTGCGCGTCTCGCGCAGCGAGGTTTCGTGGCCGCTGCCGATCTCGTAATACACGAGGGCCAGGTTGACTTCCTCGAGCCCGAGCCGGGCGCACAGCAGGTGGCCGTAGACGCGCACCTGCGCCCAGTGCAGGTGGCGGTGGTTGTCCGGCATCGAGGAAAGCTGGCCGCGGTAGGTCTTGATTTCCTCGACCAGGTTCTGCGCCGCGTCGTAGCCGTCGGCGCGCCCGCGCACGTGCAGCGGGCCATAGTCGCCGGAGAGCGAGACCTCGGTCTGGTAGCCGTCCTTGCGCCTGCCCGTCACCACGGCGTGGCCGGCGATGCCTTCCTGGGCGGTCGGGGAGGGCGTGAAGCGCAGGTCGAGGTCGCCCTGCTTGGCCGTGAACTCGCACAGTGCGCGCACCGCGACGACATAGCTCAAGGGCTTGCTTCCCATTCCAGGTAGCACACCGACACCGGCATGTCGTGCTGCGCGCAGTACTCGATCCAGCGCAGCTGGTTGTCCTGCAGGCGGTCGCCGGGGCCCTTCACTTCGATCATGTGATAGCGGCGCTCGGCCGGCCAGAACTGGATCAGGTCGGGGAAGCCGGTGCGATTGACCTTGACGTCGGCCAGGATGCGTTCGCACCAGCGCTTCAGGTGCGCGGCCGGGATGCAATCGAGGGCGAGCTCCAGCAGGGCACGGTCGAGGTATTCCCAGGACACGAAGGGCGCACAGATGCCGGCTTTCTCCTCGAAGTGGGCGAGGATGGTGGCGCGGTAGCGGCCGTCGTCGAGCTGGGCCAGGCAATCGTCGAATTCGCGGGCGCGGCGCCGATGGAAGTCCAGGCTGTACAGGTCGGCCGGCGCGCGATGGAAGGGGTGGAAAAAGGCGCCGGGAATGGCCGCGAAAATCGCGCGCCAGCACAGCAGGCCGAACAGGGCATTGGCGAGCGTGTTCTCGACGTAGTACACGGGCGCGCACTCCTCGGCCAGGTGGTCGCGCACGGCGCCTTCGACCCACGGGTCGGGGCCGGGGTGGGGCAGCATTACTGCGAACTGGGCGATGGCCGCGGCGCTGCCCTTCGCGGTCTTCGGGTGGCCGAGTTTGCGTGCCAGGCGCGGGCCGATGCGCGCGAAGTGCTGGCGCTCGGCGTCGCTTTCCGCCGCGCGCTGCGCTTCTTCCAGCAATTGCCAGGCCTCCGCATAGCGTTCGGCCTTTTCCAGCACCCGGATCGCGCGTCCGCGCGCACCCGGAAAGCGGCAGCGTGCATACACTTCGTGCGCGCGGGTCCAGTCCTTCTGCTTCTCGACGTGCTGGCCGACCTGGAACAGGAATTTCTCGCGCCGGCTCTCCAGCCAGTCGTTTTCGAATGCATGCGTGGGCAGGTCGCGCAGTACGTCGTCCGCCAGTTCGAGTCCGGTGGCGAAACGTTCGCGGCAGGCATGCAGGGCAAGATAATGGTCGATGTCGGCGCGTTGGCGGAAGCCGCGCGAGGCCTGCGAAAACTCCACCTGTTCGTAACGGAACAAGCCGAGGTCGGCGAGCACGAATTCGGTCCAGTCCTGGTGCAGGTTGCCGAAGAAGATCAGGCGCAGGCGGTCGCACAGGGGTTTGACCAGGATGCGCAGCGCGACGTCGCTGCAGTCGCGGTACCAGTGCGAAAAGGCGCGGTCATTGGCAAAATCGCCCGCTTCGGCGCGCAGGGCTTCGAGCTGCTCGGCCTTGCGCGCACTCTTTTGCTGCAGTTTTGAGGCGAAGGCGCTGGCGATCTCGGGCTTGGACAACAGGTCGAACAGCTCGTCGAGGGACAATACGGGGTCGACCTGGATCCATCCGGTGGGCAGCAGGTGCTGCGCTGCCTCGACCGGGCAGCCGATTTCGGCGTAACGCAGTTTGCTGGCGCGGAAGAGGTCGCCCTTGCGCATGACCATGCGTACGAAGAGGGCGCGCGCTGGCTGCGGCAGCGCAGGAAACGCCCGAATGAATGCCTGTTCTTCGTCGGTCAGCAAATCGTGGTAGCGCTGCCCGATCCAGTCCAGGACGCCCTGGAAGTTATCCAGGTAATAAAACTCGTTTTCCAGAACCCTGTTCATCTCGTGACGCGCTACTGTGCTTATGTACAGTATAACGCCTCGACGGGTGAACTCCCAGCGTATTCAGCGGTCCGGGTGGACCGCCGTGGTTTTTTGCCACATCAGGGCTGCGCTTGCTGCGGCGGACATTTCGCACCGTTGCAGGCGGGCGGAGCCTCGCGCTCGCCGCGGTGGCGTTCGGATTGCGAGATGATTGCCGAGATCAGCGCGACGTCGCTGTCGACCTGCGGCGGGGCCGAAGCGGGCTTGCGCTGGCGGGCCGCGTTGGCAGCTGTTTTGGCGGCGCCCCGCTGGCTGGCGGGTGTTGCGGCGCGCGCGGCAGTCCGCTGCGTTTTGTCCACCTTTTTGTCTGCCTTTTTGTCCGCCTTCCTGTCGCCGCCGCTGCGGGCAGCGGCCTGCACGGTACGCGGCCTGGCCGGCGCCGTACCCGCGCTGGGCGCCGATTCTTTCGTCGATTCTTTCGCCGATTCTTTCGCCGCTGCTTTCCCCGATCCTTTCGCCATTTCTTTGCCGGGGCGGGGCGCCGGTGTCGCGGCATGTCGGGCCTGGGACGGGGCCGCTTCGTGGCGCGGCAGCATGACCAGTGGCGGCAGGCCGCTGCTGGCAGTGCGCACCGCCGGGGCGGGCTCGTCGACGATGACGGCCGCGCGCGGTGCGTTGGCTGCCGGCGCGGGTAAAGGCGCGGCTGGCGGCGCGGTCAGCATGGGTGGGACCGGCAGCGGGGGTGCGTCGGCGCCGGCCACCACCGGCGGCACGGCGACAAGCACATCGTGCCCGGCCTGCAGGCGCTCGGCCGACTTGTGGTTGTCGTAGGCCAGCCACGCCACGCCGCCCACCAGGATGCCTGCGAAGGCGGCGGCTGCGCCGTAGCAGGCCAGGCGCAGGTTCGATGCGCGCGGGCCGGTGCGTCGTGCGGAATCGCGCTCGAGCATGGCGAGGATGTTGTCTTCTCCCACAGCGCGGCGCGACGACATCAGGTTTGGTCTTGTCGAGCCTGCTTGATTTTCGTCTGTAGGGCGCACGGCATACCTCCTAAGATGGACGTTTCTGCTTCGATTAGAAACAATCTGGGAAAAGCCATGCTGATCTTTGTCGCACTTCTGTATTTTTGCGTCGCTTGCAGCCTGATCTGGCTGGTTTGTTTCCCAACGGGACGCGCGCGCATCAACGGCCTGGTGTTCAGCCTGCGCAGCCGCTTCCAGGGCATGGCGTGGCGGCGCCCGCGGCGGGGATCGGGACCGGGCGGCCAGCCCTTGCAGCTGCGCCGCACCCTGGGCGAGTTCGCCGGGGCGTCGCGCAAGACGATGCGCCGCAACTGGATCGTGCTGGCCATCGGTGTGCCCGTGATTGCGATTCCCTCGCTGCTGGCGCTGGTCATGCGCACCCCTGACATGCTGCCGGGCTACGAGCCGACCGAGGCCCTGCCGGACGCCCAGATCGCGGCGCTCTTGCGGGGCGAGCAGTTGGTGCCGCCCGTTGAGGCGCCGCCGCTCGCGTTTACTACCCAGGAGGTGGTGCAGGTGCGGCCGATGCTGGTGAATGCGAGCCGCAACTGGGGCCTGATGCACCCCGAGTTCAACCAGCGCCTGCTGCTGGCCTTCAGGATCATGAAAGAAAAGCACGGCTACGACATGGCCCTGCTCGAGGGCTACCGCAGCCCGGCGCGCCAGGACCTGCTGGCGCAGATGGGCGGCGCCGTGACCAATGCGCGCGCTTTCCAGAGCTGGCACCAGTACGGCCTGGCCGCCGACTGCGCGTTCTGGCGTGACGGCAAGCTGGTCATTTCGGAGAAAGACCCGTGGGCGATGCGCGGCTACAAGCTGTACGGCGAAGTGGCCGAGCAGCTGGGACTGACCTGGGGCGGGCGCTGGAAAATGATGGACCTCGGCCACACGGAACTGCGCCTGCGCGGGGTGATGCGGCGTGAGTGAGGCGCTGGTCGGAGCTTGAGGGATGTCAAATTTTTCACAGGCAATTGATGCGAGCATTGCCTGTCGGATTTCCCCACAACCTCACACACGCTCCCGCCATGGCCCGTCTCTGGAAGTTCCTCACCGACAGCCGCGTGCTTGTCGTGATCGGCATCACCGCCTGCCTCGGCATTATTTTCCTCAGTGTCGACACCTTCGAACTCGGCGCCATCTGGGCCGTGATCGCGGCGCTGGGGCTATTGGCCCTGTGGGGTGTCTACTGGGGCCTGCGCCGCCTGCTGCGCAACCGCGCCGCCGACCGCCTGACCGACAGCCTGGCCAGCGACGCCAGGCAGGACGACCACGGCCGCAGCGAAGTGGCCGTGCTGCGCAAGAACATGCTCGAGGCGATCACGACGATCAAGACCTCGAAGCTGGGCATCAACCGCGGCGCCGCGGCGCTCTATGAGCTGCCCTGGTACATGATCATCGGCAACCCGGCGGCGGGCAAGAGCAGCGCCATCGCCCATTCGGGGCTGACCTTCCCGATCCCCGGCAGCAAGGCCGTGCAGGGCGTGGGCGGCACCCGCAACTGCGACTGGTTCTTTACCACCGACGGCATATTATTAGATACGGCCGGCCGCTACTCGGTGCAGGAGGGCGACCGCGCCGAGTGGTTCAGCTTCCTCGACCTGCTGAAAAAACACCGCCGCCGCGCCCCGATCAACGGCATCCTGATTGCGGTGAGCGTGGCCGAACTGACCGCCGGCCCGGCCAGCGCCTCGATGGAACTGGCGAAAAGCCTGCGCACCCGCGTGCAGGAGCTGACCGAGCGCCTCGGCGTGTACGCGCCGGTCTACGTGATCTTTACCAAGGCCGACCTGATCGCCGGCTTTTCCGACTTCTTCCACGACAGCGAGCGCCATGAACGCGACCGCGTCTGGGGCGCGACGCTGCGCTATAACCGGCGCAGCACGCCCCAGGACGTGCTGGCCTTCTTCGACCAGCATTTCGACGAACTGCACGACGGCCTCAAGGAAATGAGCCTGGCCAACATGGCCGGCAACCGCAGCGCCCAGATGCGCCCCGGCGTGTTCACTTTCCCGCTCGAGTTTTCCGCCATCCGCAGCCCGCTGCGCGCTTTCCTGTCGACCCTGTTCGAAGAAAACACCTACCAGTTCAAGCCCGTGTTCCGCGGCTTCTACTTCACCAGCGCGCTGCGGGAAGGGCTGGTACAGGACCTGTCGTCGAAACGCGTCGCCAGCCGCTTCGACCTGGACCTGCGCGATGCCAAAGTCGAGGCGGGAGACGGCGCGGCCGGCGAGGGTTACTTCCTGCTCGACCTGTTCCGCAAGGTGATCTTCGCCGACAAGGACCTGGTCAAGCGCTACACGAATCCAAACGCCGCGCGCGTGAAGTACGCCGCTTTCTTCGTCGCCACGATCGCATTGGGCGCGGCGCTCGGCGGCTGGAGCTGGGCCTGCATGGGCAATGTGCAACTGGTGGCCAACGTCCAGGCCGACCTCGACAAGGTGGTGCGGCTGCAGGAAAAGCGCATCGACCTGCAGTCGCGCCTGGAAGCGCTCGGCATCCTGCAGGACCGCATCGAGCAGCTCGACAAATTCCGCGAAGACCAGCCCTGGGCCTTGTCGTTCGGCCTCTACCAGGGCGACAAGCTGGAGCGCAAGCTGCGCGACGAATACTTTGCCGGCGTGCGCGCGGTGATGGTCGAGCCGGTCGCGGGCGCCCTGGAAACCATGCTGGCCGAGGTGAATGCCCATGCGGGCGCGCTCGACCCGAATACACCAGCGGCCCAGGCGGCGCCGGCCGCGCCCACCGCCCGCCCGGGCCAGCCTTACCAGGACGTGTCGCCGACCAACGTCGCCGACGCCTACAACGCCCTCAAGACTTACCTGATGTTGGGCGACAAGAGCCACGCCGAGCCCGGCCACCTGAACGACCAGCTCACGCGCTACTGGCGCACCTGGCTGGAGGCCAACCGCGGCGCGATGCCGCGCGAGCAGATGATCCGCAGCGCCGAGCGCCTGCTGACCTTCCACCTGTCGCACATCCAGGACCAGGCATGGCCGCAGGTCACGCTGAAACTGGGCCTGCTCGATTCCGCACGCGAAAACCTGCGCCAGGTCGTGCGCGGCACGCCGGCGCGCGAGCGCGTCTACGCCGACATCAAGACCCGCGCCGCGACGCGCTTCCCGGCAGTGACGGTGGCGCGCATCGTCGGCGACGCCGACGCCGCTCTGGTGGCCGGCAGCCATGCGGTCAGCGGTGCGTTTACCCGCGCCGCCTGGGAGAAATACGTGGTGGACGCGATTCGCGAGGCATCCAACCGCGAACTGCAAAGCACCGACTGGGTCCTGAAGACCGTCGCCAAGGACGACCTGACGCTCGAGGGCAGCCCCGAGCAGATCCAGAAGACCCTGGTGGACATGTACAAAGCCGAATACGTGAAAGAGTGGGGCAAGTTCGTGCAGGGCGTGACGGTGGCCGACCTGAAGGGCTTCGAGGGCAGCGTGCAGGCGATGAACCGCCTGGGCGATCCGCAGGTATCGCCGATCGCGCGCCTGCTCAAGACCATCTACGACGAAACGTCCTGGGACAATCCGGCGGCGAGCCGCGCCAACCTGTCGAAAGCCGAGCGCGGGTTTGTCGGATGGTTCAAGGAAGTCGTGATGCGGCGCGCGCCGGCGGACGCCCGCACCCTGGTCGATGCGGTCGGTCCGCTGGCGCCCGGCGCGGCCGGGACGATGGGACCGATCAGCCGCGAGTTCGCGGGCGTTGCGCGGCTGGTCGGCGCAAAGGAGAAGGAAGCATCCCTGATGAGCGGCTACCTCGACGCCCTGTCGCGCCTGCGCAGCCGCCTGAACACACTGAAGAACCAGGGCGACCCGGGCCCCGGCGCCAAGCAGCTGATGCAGCAGACCCTGGAAGGCAGCGGCTCGGAACTGGCGGACGCGCTGAAGTACGTCGACGAGCAGATGCTGACCGGGATGAGCGACGGCCAGCGCTCGGCGCTGCGCCCGCTGCTGGTGCGCCCGCTGGTGCAGACCTTCGCGATGATCGTGCTGCCGTCCGAGTCCGAGATCAACAAGACCTGGCAGGCGCAGGTGCTCGAACCCTTCGAGAAAACGCTGGCCGACAAATATCCGTTCTCGCCCGGCAGCAAGATGGAGGCGACCAGCACCGAGATCGGCCAGGTGTTCGGGCCTGAAGGCGTGGTCGCGAAATTCATCAATACCTCGATGGGGCCGCTCGTGATCAACCGCGGCAGCATGCTCACGGCGCGCACCTGGGCCGACATCGGCATCACGCTGGCGCCGCAGGCGGTGTCCGGATTCCCCGGCTGGGTCGCACCGCTGTCGGCCAACG
>JAQGLR010000118.1 GCA_028292765.1 Massilia sp.
GCGCCTGGCGAAGTGGCACCACCATGCCGATGCCGTCGGGGCCGATGCGTTGACGCGCGACTGGCTGGCGACCAGGGGTTCGCTGACCGCGCGCCTGATTGCCAGCAGCGACGCCTTTCGGGTGAAACGTCTGCACCAGAAGGTGGCGGTCTGTTCGCTGGAAGAAGCGGCGGCGATCGGCTTGCCGCGGCGCGAGCATGTCTGGGAACGCGAAGTATTGCTGTGTTGCGACGGCAGGCCGGTGGTATTCGGGCATACCGTCGTGCCGATGTCGGCCACTGCCAGCGACTGGCCGCTGTTTTCCGCGCTGGGCGAACGTTCGCTCGGCACGACCCTGTTTTACGATCCGCTTGTCAAGCGCGGGCCATTGGAGTTTGCCCGGCTGCACGAAGGTCATCCGCTGCTGGTGCGCCTGAGGGGAGCCCTCGGCGACAGTTTGAACGGACATGTTTTCCATGCGCGGCGTTGTGTCTATCGCCGCCATCAAGGCTTGCTGATGGTCACCGAGGTATTTTTGCCGGCGGTGCTCGATCTCCCAGGCGCAACAATCAAGAACGCGAAATAAGATGAATCTATTTTTTGAAGAATCGGGCGACTTCAAGGTCGGCTCGGTGCTGTCCACGGCTGGCGAGGCCTATCAGGTCGAGCTCTCGAGCGGCAAGCGCACCAAGGTCAAGATGAAGGATGTGCTCTTGCAATTCGAGAAGCCGGCGCCGGAGGTGCTGTTCGAGGCAGCCAAGGCCATCGCCGCCGAGGTCGACCTCGACTTCCTGTGGGAAGTGGCCGGCCAGGAGGAATTCGGTTTCGCCGAACTGGGCGCCGAATACTTCGGGCACGCACCGCTGCCTGCCGAGGCGGCGGGCCTGGTGCTGGCGCTGCACACTGCCCCGATCTACTTCTACAAGAAGGGACGCGGACGCTACAAGGCCGCCCCCGAGCAGTCGCTGCGCGCCGCGCAGGCCGGCATCGAAAAGAAGAAGCAGCAGGCGCTGGTGCAGGCCGGCTATGTCGAGCAACTGAAGGCGGGCACGCTGCCGGAAACGATGCAGCCGATGGTCGCCCAGTTGCTCTTCAAGCCGGACAAGAACACCATCGAATACAAGGCGTTGGCGGCCGCCGCCGACGAACTGAAGACGACCGAGGCGCGCCTGATGCTGGCCGCCAGGGGCATCGCCTCGCCCAGGGACCTGCACATGGGCCGCTTCCTGTTCGAGCACTTCCCGCGCGGCGCCGGTTTCCCCCCGGTCGAGGTGCCTGCCGCGCCGACGGCGCTGCCGATGGCGAATGTGGCCGCATTCTCGATCGACGACGTGACCACCACCGAAATCGACGACGCCTTCTCGGTCGAACACCTGATTGATGGCAGCGTGCGCGTGGGTATCCACATCGCCGCGCCGGGCCTGGCGATCAAGCCGGACGACGCCATCGACAAGATCGCGCGCGCCCGCATGTCCACCGTGTACATGCCGGGCGATAAAATCACGATGCTGCCGGACGAGGTGGTGAACGCCTTTACGCTGGCCGAGGGCACGACCTGCCCGGCGCTGTCGCTGTATGCAACCCTGAACCCTGCCGACTGGTCCGTCGTCTCGACCACGACCCGCGCCGAGCTGGTGCCGATCAAGAGCAACCTGCGCCACAACGACCTCGATGCGCTGGTGAACGAGGAAACGCTGGAAAGCGGCGCCGGCGAGTATCCGCACAAGATGGAGCTCGCCCTGCTGTGGAAGTGGGCGCTGCAACTCGAAGCGGGCCGCATGAAGAAGCGCGAGGCCTTTGGCCTGAAGCCCGAGCAGGGCAACCGCGTCGACTTCAATTTCTATGTCGACGACGACGTGGTCTCGATCGTGCGCCGCAAGCGCGGCGCGCCGCTCGACAAGATCGTCGCCGAACTGATGATTTTTGCGAACAGCACCTGGGGCAAGCTCCTGCACGACTCGGGCGTGCCCGGCATCTACCGTTCGCAGGGCGCCGGCAGCGGCGCCGGCTGGGCGGCCAAGATGCAGGTGCGCATGGTCACGCACGCAGCCCCGCACCAGGGCCTCGGCGTGGATCAATACGCCTGGAGCACCTCGCCGCTGCGCCGGTATACCGACCTGGTCAACCAGTGGCAGATCATCGCCTGCGCGGAACACGGCGTGACGGCGCCGCTGGTGGCCCCGTTCAAGCCGCGCGACGCGACGCTGTTCTCGATCGTCTCGGCTTTTGACGCGGCCTATGCGGCCTATAACGAGCACCAGCAGACGATGGAGCGCTACTGGTGCCTGCGCTGGCTGGGGCAGGAGAATGCGACGCAGGTCGATGCCGTCGTGCTGAAGGACGACGTGCTGCGCCTGGCAGACGTGCCGCTGGTGATCCGCCTGGCCGGCATGCCGCCGGTGGCGCGCGGCGCCCAGGTGCGCCTGGACATCGTGCGCTGGGACGAAGTCGACCTGTCGCTCGAGGCGCGCCTGCTGGAAGTGGCGGCGGCGCCGGGCGAGGAGCTCGCCTTCGAGGAGGAAGAAGAGGGTACGGCGGGCGAGGGTGGCGATACTGGCGAGGCGGCGGTGCAAGAAGCCGTGGAAGCCGAAGGTGCGGTGGCGGCGGTGAGTACGGACGGTGCGGCGCCGGCGAATCCGTAATCGGACCTGCGGCGCTGAATCGGCCGTGTTCATCTTGAACACCCGTTGCCGCAGCGCCACCAAGCTCCCACTGGGCCGTTCCGCACGGTAGAATGCTTGGATTCCCAGATTCAATTGTCCCCGGCCCCCCGCGTGAAGTATTCCCGAGAAAACCGCCCCTTGATGATCGCCCTGGCCGCTTCGGTGGCGGCGCATGCGGTCCTGCTCGCCGTCCGCTTTGCGGCGCCCGACGCGTTCCGGCTCGAGCCGGCCGACCCCGGCCTGGAAGTCATCCTCGTCAACGCCCGGCACAGCAAGGCGCCATTGAGGGCGGAAGCGCTGGCCCAGGCCAACCTGGAAGGCGGCGGCAGTGCCGAGGCAGGCCGCTCGAAGTCGCCCTTGCCCGACCTGCGCAAGATTGACAACGGCGACAGCATCAAGGCCCTGCAAAAGCGCATCGTCGAACTCGAGCAGTTCCAGCAGAACGTGCTGACGCGCGTGCACAAGTCCGCCTTCACCGCCGCCCCGGTCACCCACAAGGACAAGCCCGATCCGACCCGCACCGGCGAGGACGAGGTCGACACCACGCGCCAGATCGCGCGCATGACGGCCGAGATCACCCAGACGATCGAAGACCAGAACAAGCGCCCGAAGCGCACCCACATTTCGCCGAGCACGCGCCAGGTCGGCTATGCCCTGTACTACAAGGCCATGCAAAAGCAGGTGGAGGAAGTCGGCACGCTGAACTTCCCCCAGCAAAACGGTAAAAAACTCTACGGCGAACTCGTGGTGTCGATTCCCGTCTTCCAGGACGGCACCCTGTACCAGAACGAGGGCGGACCGCGCATCGAGCGCAGCTCCGGCAACCCGGCGCTCGACAAGGCGGCGCTCGACATCGTGCGCCGTGCCGCGCCTTTTGGCGCCTTCCCGCAGAACATGCGCAGCGCCGGCAAGGACGACCTCTGGATCGTGATCACCCGCTTCACCTTTACCCGCGAGGAAAAGCTGAAGGCCCATTTGCAGGAGCAGACATGAGTTCAGGCCTGGACCGCAGTGTCGATCGTTATTGCGTGATCGGCAACCCGATCGCCCACAGCAAGTCGCCCGAGATCCACCCGGTGTTCGCCGCCCGGACCGGCCAGCACCTCAGCTACGTGCGCTGCCTGGCGCCGCTCGACGGCTTCGCCGACACGGTGCGCGACCTGGTGGCGCAGGGTTACAAGGGCGCCAACGTCACCGTGCCGTTCAAGATCGAGGCCGCACAATTGGCCACGCGCCTGACCGAACGCGGGCGGGCGGCGGGCGCCGTCAACACGCTCAGCTTTATCGGGGGCGAGATCATCGGCGACAACACGGACGGCCCCGGCCTGGTGGCGGACATCGTGCGCAACGCCGGCGTGGCGCTGGCCGGCAAACGCATCCTGCTGCTGGGCGCGGGCGGCGCGGCGCGCGGCATCATGCTGCCGTTCCTGGCGGAGCGCCCCGCATCGATCCTGGTGGCAAACCGCACCGTGGCCACGGCCGAAGCGCTGGTGGCGAATTTCACCGGTCACGGCCTTGACCTCGCGGCCTGCGGCTTCGAGGACATCGCAGGCCCCTACGACATCGTCGTGAATGCCACGTCCAGCAGTCTCGCGGCCGCGCTGCCGCCAGTGCCGGCCCAGGCTTTCGCGCCAGGCACCCTGGCGGTCGATATCATGTACGGCGACGCGCCGTCGCCCTTCATGCGCTTTGCCGCCGAACACGGCGCCGACACCCGCGACGGGCTCGGGATGCTGGTCGAACAGGCGGCCGAGGCCTTCGCCGTCTGGCGCGGCATGCGGCCGGACACGTCCGAAGTCTTTAACAAACTGCGTGTAAAAAAATAACAATGGCAAAAAAAGGCAATGCGCGAGGCAATCCAAAGGGCGCGGGCAGCTCTGGCCGGCGCTGGATCAAGTGGCTCTTCCTGGGGCCGGTCCTCGCCTTCTTCCTGTTCCAGCTGTATTTCTTCATCCAGGTGTGCTGGTTTGTGTATTTCAACCCGAGCTCGACCAGTTTCATGCGCCAGCAATTGCTTGAACTGCGCGCAAAGAACCCGAAGGCCGAGCTCAAGCACCAGTGGGTGCCCTACGAGCGCATTTCGGCCAACCTGAAGCGCGCCGTGGTGGCCTCCGAGGACGCCAACTTCGCCGACCACCCGGGTATCGATGTCGATGCGCTCGAGCGCGCCTACGAGCGCAACAACCGCAAGCACAAGGTGGTCGGCGGCGGCTCCACCATCACGCAGCAACTGGCCAAAAACCTGTTCCTGTCCGGCTCGCGCAGCTACCTGCGCAAGGGACAGGAGATGATCATCGCCTTCATGCTCGAATCGGTGATGAGCAAGCGCCGCATCCTCGAGGTCTACCTCAACGTGGTCGAGTTCGGCCGTGGCGTGTTCGGCGCCGAAGCGGCGGCGCGCTATTATTTCCGCACCCCGGCGGCCAGCCTGGCGCCCTCGCAGGCCGCGCGCCTGGCGGTGATGCTGCCCAATCCGCGCTATTACGACCGCAACCGCAGCACCAATTACCTCGTCAAGCGGACCAGCCTCATCCAGCGCCGCATGCGCGCGGTCGAACTCCCGTAAATCTCGTGGGAAAATTTGCTGAAAAATAGCGCAGTACCGGGCGAAACTGTCGTTTCGGGGTGGCCGGGCCCGGGCCTAACGGGTACACTTGCGACAGTTTTGATTCCGGCCGAGAAAGCGCATGATCAACGTATTTGTCCTACAAAATGGCCGACTCAACCAGGTACCGATCGCCTCGCGCGCCGACCTGGAGAACGCCACGCCTGTCTGGGTCGACCTCACCGATCCGGATGACGACGAACGCGCGTGGGTCAAGGCGATTTATGGCGTCACCTTGCCGGGCGAAGACGAAGTGTCGGACATCGAAGCCTCGGCCCGTTACTACGAAGCGGAGAACGGCGACCTGCACCTGCGCACCGACTTCCTGCTCGAGGAAGAAGACGGCCCGTCGCGCGTGGTCACGGTCGCCTTCATCCTGTCGGGCAAGATGCTGTTCTCGGTCCACAACGACGATCTGCCGGTGTTCCGCCTGGTGCGCATGCGCGCCCGTTCGCGTCCCGGTTCGATCGCCGACTACATGGACGTGCTGCTCGACCTGTACGCGACCGACGCCGAGTATTCGGCCGATGCGCTGGAAGGCATCTACGAGAGCCTGGAAGAAGTCAGCGCGCGCGTGCTGCAAAAGGAATTCACCGACCAGGACGCGGCCGCCGCGCTGAATGCGATCGCGCACGAGGAAGACTTGAACGGCCGCATCCGCCGCAACATGATGGACACGCGGCGCGCGGTCAGCTTCCTGATGCGCGGGCGCCTGCTGAACTCGGAACAGTTCGACGAGGCGCGCCAGATCCTGCGCGACATCGAATCGCTGGACGGCCACACCTCGTTCCTGTTCGACAAGGTGAACTTCCTGATGGACGCCACGGTCGGCTTCATCAACATCAACCAGAACAAGATCATCAAGATCTTCTCGGTGGCATCGGCCGCCGTCCTGCCGCCGACCCTGATCGCCAGCATCTATGGCATGAACTTCCAGAAGTTCCCGGAGCTGAACTGGACCTACGGTTACCCGTTCGCGCTCGGGCTGATGGTGGCGAGCGCGATTTTCCCGCTGTGGTATTTTCGCAAGCGCGGCTGGCTCAAACTGGCGTGAAATGCCAGTTCGCCGCGACCCCATCCACCGGCTCGCGAAAACCCTCGCCCCCGTCCTCGCAGCGCATCCGGCTCAGCACCTTGCCCCGTCGCGACACGATGACCCCGTCCTCGAACTCGGGCGTCGCGCCATCTTCCCCGCGCCCGACCCTGCTGTAGACCGTGTACGTGTAGGCCCCGCGCCGGAAGGCGACGGTGGTTTCGCCGCCGCCGACCAGCGGCGCCGACTTCACCGTGAACGCGGCGCGCGCCTGGCGGCCCGGCTCCGGATAGCTCAGTTCGAGCGCGTCCGGCTTGCCGAAACGGTAGCTCAGCATGCCCCGGTCGCCTGGCGGGCGGCACAGCGACACCAGTTTGCTGCCGACATGGCAGGCGAACACCACGGGCTCGTTCGCCGCGCACAGCGACTGCGATAGCGATGGCGATGGCGGCTGCGCGGCGAGCGCGGCCGGGGCAGCCAGGCCGCACAAGGCGCCGATGGCCAGACTAGATACCCAATGCTTTCCTGATTCTCGCAAGGCGCGCTCCACGGTCGTTCAGTCCGTTCAGGCCGCCGTTGACCGCGCGCGTCACGCCCTCGAGGTCGTCAAGATCGGCAAGCGCATTGACTGTACGCGCATCCCAGTAATAAAAAGCCGATTCGATGGCGTATTTGAGTTCGCTCAGGAGCAGGTCGGGTTGCGCGACAAAATTGCGCGGGTCGCTCCCGTTGCGCGCGTTGTGCGCGGCGGTAAAGGCGGCGTAGTTGGCTTTGCCGGTAAGCTGCACCAGGCCGCGCCCGCGGTAGCGGTAGCCGTCGCCCGAGGCTTCGTCGCCGTTGCCCAGCCGGTTTGCATACACGTAGGCCAGCAGGCGCTGCGGGTTGCCGGCATAGGTGGCCGGCTCCAGCCAGAGCTTGGGGCGCAGCCGCGCCGGCTGCCCATCGGGCCCCAGCCTGCAATCGTCGGCCGCGCGGTCGTACTGCGACGGGCCGCCCCGGCAGCCGAAGATTTCGTGCATGCGCGCGACGGAATAACTGCCGTTTTCTTCGGTCGCGCGAAAGCTGCTCTCGTGTCCGATCTGCGCGAGGAAATGGGCCAGCCGCAGCGGCGTGTCCACGTCGTAGCGGCGCGCATAGTCGTTCAGGGCGTCGACCATGGCGGCGTAATGGCTGTCGGGATTGGCGCTGTCGGCCGCCTGCAGCAGCGCGACCGTGATGGTGGCGCCATCGGCCTGGGGTAACGGTTGCTGCGAGCGCGGCACCCGCGAACGGGGCGCGCCGGGAGGGGATCGTCGTAGTCGTGCCATGGTCGAGTCCAACCGAAGTTGGAACCATCATGGCATAAATCGGTACGCGCCTGACTTCGGCGCCGCGCGTGGCGCGCGATACCTTTGTCTTGGCTTAAGCGATGCGGGCGAAGACTTTCCGCGCCGCTTCGATCGTCGCGTCGATGACAGCATCGTCGTGCGCGATGGACACGAAACCCGCCTCGAACATGGCCGGAGCGAAATACACGCCCTCGTCCAGCATGCCGTGGAAGAAGGCATTGAAGCGCGTCTTGTCGCCGGCCATCATCTGGCCGTAGGTCGACGGCACCTTCTCGCTGAAATAGAAGCCGAACATGCCGCCCACCGCGTCGCCGCAGAAGGCGATGCCGGCTTCGTGCGCCGCCGCGCTCAAGCCCGCAACAAGCTTTTCGCCTTGCGCGGCGAGCCGCTCGTAGAAGCCCGGCTCCTGCACCAGTTTCAGGGTGGCCATGCCGGCCGCGACCGCGACCGGGTTGCCCGACAGGGTGCCGGCCTGGTAGACCGGGCCGATCGGCGCCATTTTCTGCATCAGTTCCGCCTTGCCGCCAAAGGCCGCCACCGGCAGGCCGCCGCCGATGACCTTGCCGAGCGCCGTCAGGTCCGGGGTGATGCCGTACATTTCCTGCGCGCCGCCCAGGCCGACGCGGAAACCGCACATCACTTCGTCGAAGATCAGCACGGCGCCGTGCTCGGTGCACAGCTCGCGCATGCGCGTCAGGAATTCAGGTGTGCCGCGGATCAGGTTCATGTTGCCGGCGACCGGCTCGACGATCACGCAGGCGATGGTGTCGCCCATCGAGGCGAACGCGTCTTCCAGCTGGGGCACGTTGTTGTAGTCGAGCACAAGCGTGTGCTTGACGAAGTCTTCCGGCACGCCGGCCGAGGTAGGATTGCCGAAGGTGAGCAGGCCCGAACCGGCTTTCACCAGCAGCGAATCGGCGTGGCCGTGGTAGCAGCCCTCGAACTTGACGATCTTGTCGCGGCCGGT
>JAQGLR010000155.1 GCA_028292765.1 Massilia sp.
CGGCATCGGCAGCAAACCGGAATTCCTGCCCGTCGTGTTCGACCGCTTCCGCCAGGCCGACGCCTCGTCCACGCGCCACCACGGCGGCCTCGGACTGGGCCTGTCGATCGCCCAGCAGCTGGTCGAGCTGCAGGGCGGCCAGTTGCGCGTCGCCAGCGCCGGCGAGAACAAGGGCGCCACTTTCACCCTGAGCATGCCGCTCGTCGGTGCGGCCCACGCGGCGCCGGCGCCCGATTGCCTGGTCAAGGCGCACGACCTCGACGCCGTGCGCGCCGGCAGCGGCGCCCTGGCCGGGCTGACGATCCTGGTGGTCGACGACGAGCGAGATTCGCTCGACATCGTCCATTACGTGCTGGCCGACATGGCCGCGACCATCGTCACCGCGTCGACCGCCTACGAAGCCCTGCAGACGATCGACCAGCTCAAGCCGGATTTGATGATCAGCGACATCGGGATGCCGGAAATGGACGGCCTGGAACTGATTCGGCGCGTGCGCGCCTCGAGCAACACCCAGGTGGCAAGCGTGCGCGCCCTCGCCCTGACCGCGTTCTCGCGCCGCGAAGACCGGCTGCGCTCGCTGGAGGCGGGTTTCGACGAGTACCTGGCCAAACCTGTCGCGCCGGCCGAGCTGGTGCGCGCGGTGCTGACGATGTGCGACAGCCTGCTCGACAAAGCGGCCAGGGGCGCGGCAAAACGCGTTTAGCTTTCCGATCGTTGTCACACATCGGTCAAACGCACGTCACATTTGCGCGCCAAGATAGGCCTGTTCGCAAGAACGCGGGAGCACTGCTCCCCTACCGGCGTCGGCGGTCGGGAAACATACCGGCACCACATTCTTCGCGGCGCGACCAGCCGCATCGCCACAGTGGCGTCCCTGCCTTTTTGGCGCCGTCCCCGCGCCGCCAGGTGCCACACTTGACCTGGACCAGTACTCGCTCAGCCACGGTACCTATGCTGGCGGCAGTGCGCTCATCTACCACTAATTTCCTTATGGCATCTTGACTGAGCACACGAACTAACTCAGGAGAAACACATGCAAATAAGAACTGCAAGAGGCGCGCAGCACAGGAGCGGCTTGACGCGCTGGTGGCCAGGCGCGGCGGGGGTATTCATCGCGCTCGCCGCATCCGCCACGGCGGCGCTGGCCTCGCCCGGCCCGGCACCGGCCCAAACCACCTATCGCGTCGTCCAGCTGTCCACCATCTGGGCCTACGGGCCGGACATCAATGCGAAAGGCCAGGTCGCGTTCAACGAATACGACCCGACCAAGGCGCCGAGCCTGAACTGGAGCTCGGAGCGGGCCAAATTCTACGACGGCAATGTGGTGCGCGATCTCGGGACGCTCGGCGGCCCCGTCGCCACCATCGCGGCACTGAACGACGCCGGGCAGGTCGCGGGCACCTCGTCGATCAGTTCGACCAGCAACGACACGCACGCTTTCCGCTGGAGCAAGGAAACGGGCATGATCAAGCTGGCCCCGCCAGGAGCGGCAAGCTCGTCCGCCTCCGACATCAACAGCCGCGGATGGGTGACCGGCAGCGTCCGCCTCCCCAATCAGTGGGGCCATGCGTTTCGCTGGACGCCGCGAACCGGCATGGTCGACCGGGGTGCGCTCGACAACGGTTCCTACGGCGCCGCGCTGAACGACGCGGGTACCGTTGTCGGGGAATCGGCAGGCCGACATAGCGAGCCGCGCGTTGCGGTCGCGTGGCCAGGCTTGGCCCCGGTGGCGCTGGAGACCTTCGGCACCTCGTACTCGGCGGCGTCCGACATCAATAACGCCGGCCAGGTCGTCGGCCACGGCGTGTCTCCCCACTCGAGTGAAATTGCGCTGCTGTGGGCGCCGAACAAAGGCGTGCTCGACCTTGGCCTCCCGCGCGCCAACTCGTCGATCGCCGAAAAAATCAACGCCAACGGGCTCGTGATCGGATTCACCCGCGCCCCGGGCAGTCCCGCCAGGGGTTTCGTCTGGAGCCGCGAGAACGGACCGGTCCTCATCCACCCGACCGACCCCGGCGCCGAGACGCGCACGCGTGACCTGAACAACCCGGGCCAGGTCGTCGGCAGCCTCAACGGCCGGGCCTTCGTCTGGACGCGCGCGGAGGGCGTCGTCGACCTGAATACCCGGATCCTCGGCGCCCCGCCGGAGCTGGTGCTGCATGAGGCGAGCGCGATCTCGGACAACGGTTCGATCGTCGCGGAGGGCAACACGGGCCTGCTGCTGCTGGTGCCGGGTACGGTCCCCCACCAGCCCCCGTTAGCCGGTCCCGTCAAGATGACGGGCACGCCCCGCGCCAACGCCCTGCTGTCGTTCTCCGCCAGCTTCCGGGATGTGGACGTGCGCGACCGCCACAAGGCCGCCTGGTCGTGGGGCGACGGCAGCGAGACCATCGGTACCGTCAGCGGCGCACGCAGCAACGGCGGTAGCGGCGGCAGCGTCAGCGGGCAGCACGCCTACGCCCGGGACGGCACCTACGTGGTCAGGCTCACCGTGACCGACAGCAGCGGCAAGTGCACCACGGTGGCGCACCTCGTCGTCGTGAGCGCCACGGCGGCGGTAGGCGGGGGCTGAAACCCGTAGCTGCAGGCAAGGCGGGCCGCGAGGCCTGTCCTGGCTGCGGCTTCCCGCCCGAGCTTCAATCGAACCTCGAAAAGTCCGGCTTGCGCTTCTGGAAGAAGGCGGTGAACGCTTCCTTCGCCTCGGCGCCGGTCAGCATGGCGCTGAACTGCTTGTTCTCCACGGCAATCGTCTCGGCGATCAGGGCGGCGCGCGGACGCTTCATCAGCGCCTTGGTGGCGCGGATCGAGGCGGCCGGCAGCGCGACCAGTTTCGCCGCCTGCGCCTGCGCGAACGGCAGCAGCTCGGCGGCCGGCAGCACGCGCGCGACGATGCCCATTTCGAATGCTTCCTGGGCCAGGAAGGCTTCGCCGAGCATCAGCTTTTCGGCGGCGCGGGTGTAGCCGGCCGCTTGCGCCACCAGCAGCGAGGAGGCGAATTCCGGGCACAGGCCGAGCTGGGTGAACGGCATCGAGAATTTGGCGTTGTCGGCGCAATAGACCAGGTCGCAGTGCATCAGCATCGTGGTGCCGATGCCGACGGCGGCGCCGGCCACCGCCGCCACGACCGGCTTGGTGCAGCCCTCCAGGGCGCGCATGAACTGGAACACCGGGCGGTCTTCGGTCATGGCGCCTTCGCCGGCGTTGTTCAGGAAGTCGTCGAGGTCGTTACCGGCGGTGAAGATCTCGGGCTTGCCGGCGATCAGGACGGCGCGCACGGCCGGGTCCTGCTCGGCGTCCAGCAGGGCGTCGGCCATGACGGTGTACATGGCGCCGGTGATCGCGTTCTTGCGCTCGAGGCGGTTGAATTCGATGGTGAGGATGCCGTTTTCTTTGGTTGTCTGGATGGTCATTTCAAGTCTCCGAATATTCTGGGGCTGGTTGAACGCGTGGGCGGGAGACCCGCCCACCCTACGCGTCACCGGCGTAATCTGCAGTGACTCGTAAACTGGGGAACTCTCCCGCCCACGCGGTGTTCAATCGCAGCCGCATCAACGCAAACGCTGACACGGCCACGTTCAACCAAAAATCAAACGCGCTCGATGATACCGGCCGCGCCCATGCCGGCGCCGACGCACATCGTCACCATGCCGTACTTCAGGTTGTTGCGGCGCAGTGCGTGCACGACGGTCGCGGCGCGGATCGCGCCGGTGGCGCCCAGCGGGTGGCCCAGGGCGATCGCGCCGCCCATCGGGTTGACCTTCGCCGTGTCCAGGCCGAGGTCGCGGATCACGGCCAGGGCCTGTGCGGCGAAGGCTTCGTTCAGCTCGATCCAGTCCAGCTGGTCCTGGGTGATGCCGGCAGCCGCCAGCGCCGCAGGGATCGCGACCTTCGGGCCGATGCCCATGATTTCCGGCGGCACGCCGCGCACGGCGAACGAGGAGAACTTGGCCAGCGGGGTCAGGTTGTGCTCGCGCAGGATCTTTTCGCTGACCACGATCAGCGCACCGGCGCCGTCCGACATCTGCGACGAGGTCGCAGCCGTCACGGTGCCCTTGGCGGCGAAGACCGGCTTCAGCTTGGCCATGCCTTCCATGCTGGCGTCGGCGCGCGGGCCTTCGTCGGCATCCACGGTGCGGCGCTTGACCGAAATTTCGCCGGTCGCCAGGTTAGGGGTGCGGGTGATGATCTCGACCGGGGTGATCTCGTCCTTGAAGAAGCCCGCCTGCTGGGCGGCAATCGCCCGGCGGTGCGATTCCAGGCCGAATGCGTCCTGGTCTTCGCGCGACACTTTCCACTGCTGCGCCACTTTTTCCGCGGTCAGGCCCATGCCGTAGGCCAGGCCCACGTTCTCGTCCTTGAACGTCTCCATATTGATCGACGGGTGATGGCCCATCATCGGCACCATCGACATCGATTCGATGCCGCCGGCGAGCATCACGTCGGCTTCGCCGACGCGGATGCGGTCCGCCGCCATGGCCAGCGCCGTGATGCCCGAGGCGCAGTAGCGGTTGACGGTCACGCCGCCGACGGTGTTCGGCAGGCCGGCCAGGATCACCGAGTTACGGGCGATATTGAAACCCTGCTCCGCTTCCGGGAACGAGCAGCCGACGATGGCGTCGATGATCAGCGCCGGATCGAGGTTCGGCACGGCGGCCATGGCGCCGCGGATGGCGGCGACCAGCAGGTCGTCCGGACGGGTCGTCTTGAACATGCCGCGCGGCGCCTTGCCGATAGGGGTGCGGGTCGCTGCGACGATGTATGCGTCTTGAAGTTGTTTGCTCATGTCAGTCGTCCTTAGTTAGTTCCGCACCGGTTTACCGGTCTGCATCATGCCCATGATCCGCTCTTGCGTCTTCGGGTTGTTCAGCAGTTCGAGGAAGGCCTTGCGTTCCATGTCGAGCAGCCACTGCTCGGACACCACGCTGCCCTGGTCGACGTCGCCGCCGGTCACGATCTCGGCGATCATGTCGCCCAGCTTGTAGTCGTGGGCCGAGATGAAGCCGCCGTCGCGCATGTTGACCAGCTGGCCGCGGATCGTCGCCCAGCCGTAGCGGCCGGT
>JAQGLR010000179.1 GCA_028292765.1 Massilia sp.
GATGAACAGGTGCCGGCCGAGGCGCGCGTGGCGCCCGAACAGGCGGTTGCCGAAGGCCCACAGGCCGCTCCACACCAGGCCGGCGCCGAGGCCGTAGGCCAGCGCCAGCAGGTAGCGAAACGGGCGATAGGCCTGGGTGTCGGCCAGCCACATCGTAAACAGCGCGACGATGGCCGTGAGCGTGGCGCCCGCGAGACCCGGCAGCGCGCCTTCCCAGCCGTGCATGGTGCGGTCCGTCAGCTCCTGCGGTACCGGGAAATCGGCGGCGCGTACGCGCAGTGTCGTATGGCCGAGCCGCACGACGGTATTCCCGCCCAGGACCACGCGATCGCTGCGCCGCCCGGCATACACCATGCCGTTCCGGGTGCCGAGGTCACGCAGCACCAGTTCGCCATCCGGGGCGGCGTCGACCAGCGCGTGGCGCGGCGCCGCGTAGGCGTCGTCGAGGATGTAATCGTTGTCGTAACCGCGCCCGATGCGGATCGGCAGCGCATCGACCCGGTGACGGTGCAGGACGTCGCCGTTGCGTGCCAGGGTTTCGATGAACCACGGCCCCTTCATGCGCGGCTCGTCATACGCAGCTCATCATAATTTCCCGCCGCGCCCGAGCGCGTTCAGGAAGGCGCGCGTGACGCGCATGCCGTTCTCGTAGGACACCCCGGCCACGTCCAGCCGGCTCTGCAGGCTGGCCTGGGGGTTGTCGGTGCTGGCCGTGAGCAGGGTGAAGTTGTACAGCCCGGGGAACTTGCGGTAGGCGCGCACGCAGGTCACGGCGCGCAGCGGCAGGGTGTTCGAGTGCACGAAGCGTTCGCTGCACAGCGGCCCGGTGAGGCGGGTGTCGCGCGTGCTCCCCAAACGGTCGACCCGGAACTGGCTGCTCGCCAGCGCCGCGAAGCGCAGCGGATGCAGGCTGGCCGAGCGCAGGTACTGGTGCGTCATCGACACGTTGCCGGTCTGCTGGGTGTCCGACACGTAGATGGCCGACTCGGTCGCGCAGCTCATCGAGTCGGCGCTGAACGAGGTCTCGGCCTTCACGTTCGAGCGGCCCCAGCAGCGAAGCTGGCCGGATTCGCGCACCGGCACCCGGTAGGGCCCCATGTTCTTGATGGACAGCGGAGTGTCGAGCAGGCGCCCGACCATCGCCCGCTGGTGCGCCAGCAACTGTTCGGCGATCAGGGGATTGAAGTCCTTCGGCGGCGCGGCCTGCGCGGCCACCTTGCGCAGCAGTTCCTGCGCGTATTTCACCGGCACCAGGAAGCTCACCGCCTCGCCGTCGCGCCGTTTCGACACATTGATGCCGGCCACCGTGCCCGTGGCGGTCACGCTCGGCCCGCCGCTCATGCCCGAGTTGATCGGGCCGCTGAACATCAGCTGGTCGTAGAAGCTGCGGCTGACCACGCCGTTGTACGCCCCTTCGGAAATGGCGAAGCCGAGGTCCAGCGGGTTGCCGAGCGAATACAGGTCCTGGCCCTGGGTCAGCCGCACGGGTTGCTCCGGCACCTTGAAGAAGCCCGTGCCGCTGCGGTTCACGCGCAGCACCGCCAGGTCGTGCAGCACGTCGACCGCCATCAGCTCGACCGGTCCGTGCTTGCCGTCGGTGTCGACGTATTCGCCGACGTAGACGTCGGGGTCGAGCGCCATTTGCGACACCACGTGGTAGTTGGTGAGGACCAGGCGGCTGTCGCCCACGAGAAAGCCGGAGCCGACGGTCGATTGGGTGCGGCCGTTACGCAGCAGCATGCGGATCTGCAGCAGGTCGGCCTGCGCCGCCGAATACAGTTCCTGCGCGGCCGAGGAGGGCAGGGGCAGCGCGGCGCTGTCGTCGGTTTCGCCGGGGCCGGGGGCGGGCGGGGTGGTTGCCGGTGGCGTGTCCGGGGGCACGACCGTCGGCGGGCTGGGTGCGGCCGGTTTGGCCTTGGCAGCCGCGGCAAGCCGGCGCAGCGCGCCCGGGGAATTGTCAGCTTGCTTGGCGGCCGTGGGCGCAGCCACGGCGGCGCCCAGGCAGAACAGCAGGAGGAGGCTGGCGATGCGTTTCATGTGCTTGGCAAGGATCGACGTAGACGCTATCTTGCCACCACACTAACTTATCTGCAGGACGTTACAGTTCGCCATCTTCCACCACGGCGTCGAGCTGCGGCGTCATCATGTGGCCGAGCTTGGCCTGCTTGGTGTCGAGGTAGCCGTTATTGAAGACGTTGCGATTGACCAGCAGCGGCACCCGCTCGACGACTTCGATGCCGAGGCGCGCCAGGGCGTCGATCTTGCGCGGGTTGTTGGTCATCAGCTTGACTTGCCGGATGCCGAACTGCTCGAGCATCGGGCGGCACAGCTCGTAGTTGCGGGCGTCGGCATGAAAGCCCAGCTGCAAATTCGCTTCGACCGTGTCGGCGCCGGCTTCCTGCAGGCGGTAGGCGCGGATTTTATTCACCAGGCCGATCCCGCGGCCTTCCTGGCGCAGGTAGAGCAGCACGCCCCGGCCCTCGGCGGCGATGCGCTTCAGGGCGCCCTCGAGCTGGGCGCCGCAGTCGCAGCGCTGCGAAAACAGCACGTCGCCGGTCAGGCACTCGGAATGCACCCGCGCCAGCACCGGCTCGCCGCTGCCGATGTCGCCCAGCGCCATCGCCAGGTGCTCCTTGCCGGTCGCGTGTTCGACGAACGCGTGCAGCGTGAACTGGGCCCAGGGCGTGGGCAGCGCGCACGAGGTGACGTAGTCGAGCAGCGGGGCAGAGTCTGGGGCGGCGGCAGGCGTGGTGATGTCGGACATGCTGTGGTCTTGCTACGGATGGTTGTAACCGGTAAGTATAAGAGAAATCGGTCGCGGCCGTGCGGCCGGGGCGAGTCGCTCAGCGCCCCGGTCTCTGGAGGCCGGCCCGCAGCGGGTCGAGCAGGGCGCGCAAGTCGTTGTGGTCGAGCTCGTACATCAGGGCCAGCAGCTCGCCCAGTTCGCCGCGCGGGAAGCCTTCGCGCGCGAACCAGCCGAGGTAGTGGCCGGGCAGGTCGGCGATCTTGCGCCCCTGGTATTTACCATAGGGCATCTCCCGGGTCAGGAGCAGTAGCAGGTGTTCTGGTTTCATCGTGGCGCCACTTTAGCAAACATGGTGAAAGGGGTACATTGTCGCCATGGGAGAACGCCATGGACACTGAATTCGACCTCGAGCGCTTCGTTGCCGCCCAGGACCCCGTGTATTCCACCGTGCTGGGCGAATTGCGCACCGGCCGCAAGCGTAGCCACTGGATGTGGTTCGTGTTCCCGCAAATCGAGGGTCTCGGCGCGAGCGACATGGCGCGCCGCTATGCGATCCGGTCCAGCGACGAGGCTGCCGCCTACCTTGCCCATCCGGTACTCGGGCCGCGGCTGCGCGAATGCGCGCGGCTGGTCGCCCTCCATCACGACCGCGAGATCGGCGAGATCTTCGACAGCCCGGACGACCGCAAATTCCAGTCCTCGATGACGCTGTTTGCCGACGTGGCGCCCGACGAGGCCGTGTTCCAGACCTGCCTCGACCAGTTTTTCGATGGCCAGGCCGATCCGGCCACCCTGGCGCGGCTCTAGCAGGCAGGCGCGCCGGCGCCAGCGTGAGGCTGCGCTCGCGCGGGCCGGAATCGACTTGTGCGTATAATCCGAGGGTATCTGTCTTCCTTACTAGAAAATAACAACTCATGGCTTCAAACTCCGAAAACATCAGCATGGCCGTGTTCTGCGATTTCGAGAACGTCGCGCTCGGCGTGCGGGACGCAAACTACGAGAAATTCGATATCAAGCCCGTGCTCGAGCGCCTTCTGCTCAAGGGCAGCATCGTCGTCAAGAAAGCCTATTGCGACTGGGATCGCTATAAAGGTTTCAAGTCCACCATGCACGAAGCGAATTTTGAATTGATCGAGATCCCGCACGTGCGCCAGTCGGGCAAGAATTCGGCCGACATCCGACTGGTCGTCGATGCGCTCGACCTGTGCTACACCAAATCGCACGTCAACACCTTCGTCATCATCAGCGGCGACTCCGACTTTTCGCCGCTGGTGTCGAAGCTGCGCGAGAACGCCAAGCAGGTGATCGGCGTCGGCGTGAAGCAGTCGACCTCCGACCTGCTGGTGGCCAATTGCGACGAATTCATCTTCTACGACGACCTGGTACGTGAAGTCAGCCGCGCCGCAGCCAAGCGCAAGGAAGTCCAGGACGCGCGCAAATCCACGCCGCAGGCCAGCAAGCGTCCCGGCGACGACCGCAGCAAGGAAGGACTCGAAGCGCGCAAGACCCAGGCGCTGGAAATGGTGGCCGAGACCTTCGACGCGCTGGTTTCCGAACGTGGCGACACCGGCAAGATCTGGGCCTCGCTGCTGAAGGACACCCTCAAGCGTCGCCGTCCCGAATTTTCCGAGGTCTATTACGGCTTCCGTACCTTCGGCAACCTGCTCGAAGAAGCGCAGGCGCGCGGCCTGTTCGAGTTTGGCCGCGACGAAAAATCCGGCACCTATGTCTACCGCAGCAGTGCCGGGCCGGTTGCGGCTGCCGAGCAATCGGGTGCGGACCTGTCCGGCGCCGCCACGGCAGGCGAGGCCGGCGAAGGCCCAGCGCTGCAGGATGGGCGCGAGCCGCGTGAACAGGCCCGCGGCGAAGGCCGTGGCCGCGGCCGTGGCCGTGGTGGACGCGGGCAGCTTGCGGCTGTAGCGGCAGGCGAGGGCATCGACGCTTCTGCCCCGCAGGATGCGCAGGATGCGCAGGATGCGCCGGAAGCACGCGACGACGCCGAAGGCGAAGGCCGTGGCCGCGGCGGGCGTGGTCGCAAGACCTCGTATCGCACCGCGCTGCCCTTCGTGCCGGTGACGCCGGACGAAATGGCGCAGGTCGAGGCACAGGCCGAGGCGCCGACGGAACTGTTCGACGTCGACGATGTCGCGGCAGCCGGGGCATGGCCACCGGTTGCCGAGGCTGTCGCGGCGCCAGTGGCGGCGCAAGCGGACGAAGCGCAGCCCGAACCGGCGAAGAAGGAACGCCGCCGCGCAGCGCGTAAACCTGCGGCGAAAAAGGGCCTTGTTGCTGCCGATGCGGCTGCTGATAACGCAGTCCCCGTCGATGCAGTCCCCGTCGATGCAGTGCCGGTCGACGCAGCGATCGCCGACGCCGCAGGCGCGCCGGCGATTGCTGCCCAGGACCCTGCGGCGGCCTTGACCGTGTCGCCCCGGGCGCAGGCCGCGCCTGCCGAGGAGCCGGACGACGCGTACGCGGAGGAAGACGACGTGAATGGCAACGTGATGCCCGGCAGCAGGAAGGCAAACGGGCCGGCGCGCAAAGCGGCGGGCCGTAAACCCGCCGAACGCCAGGCTGCGGCACGCAAACCCGCGGCGCGCAGCCGCCGTCCGGCCAAGCCGAAAGCGACGCCGGGTAACGAGTAAGCAGGACGTAGCGCAAACCCGGCCGCCTTTGCGGCCGGCGCTGGCATCAGGCAGGCAACCCTGCTTGTGCCTGGCGGTCTAAACGAACGGTAACTCAACCGTAGTGAAGGGAACTGCCATGCGCGTGCCTGCCGGACTCCTGCTCCTGACCTCCCTCCTTGCGGCCCTCCCGTCTGTTCAGGCAGCACCGCCCGCGCCGGCGGCCAGCCATCCGATCCTCGGCATCTGGAAACTCAGCCTGCCGGATCTGGGCTGCTCCGAAACCTACCGCTTTCGCGGCGACGGCACCACGCTCGTCACCAGTGCCGAGGAAGTGTCGGAGAGCGAGTACCGCATCCCCGACAAGCCGAGCGCGAAGGGCTTCTACAAGCTCGAGGACCGCATCGTCAAGGACAACGGCAAGAAGGATTGCTCCGGCGAGATCATGAAGGTGGGTACCCGGGCGACCAATTTCGTGCGCTTCCATCCGTCCGGGGCGCTGTTCCTGATGTGCAGCGACGAGACGATGCAGGCGTGTATCGGGCCGTTCGAGCGGATCGAGGGCGAGGAAGCGTAAGGGACCCCGCACATAACCGCCAACGGCAGCCCCATCCGCCGGTGGCCCCCTGTGGTTTCTACGTGTATATTGCTGGGCGAATCGTCAACACCCACGGAAATACATGTCCCCCGTTCTTCTCTTCTGCATCCTCATCGCCTATTTCGCGCTGCTGCTCGGCGTCGCCTGGGCCACGTCCCGCAACGCCACCAACGACAGCTTCTTCATCGGTAACAAGAGCAGCAACTGGATGCTGGTCGCCTTCGGCATGGTCGGCACCACGCTGTCGGGCGCGACTTTCATCAGCGTGCCGGGCGCCGTCGGCAAGGACGCCTTCGGCTATGGCCAGATCTTAATCGGCTATGTCTTCGGCTACATCGCCGTGGCCTACATCCTGCTGCCCCTGTACTACCGCTTGAAGCTGACCTCTATCTATCATTATCTGGACGTGCGCCTGGGGCGCCGCGCCTACCAGAGCGGGGCCGGCTTCTTCATCGTCTCGCGCCTGCTCGGCTCGACCGCGCGCTTGTACCTGGTGGTGAATATCCTGCAAGCGATCATCCTCGACAGCCTCGGCATTCCGTTCTGGGCCACCACGCTCGTGATCCTGGCCATGATCCTGATGTACACCTACCAGGGCGGCGTCAAGACCATCGTCTGGACCGACACGCTGCAGACGACCTGCATGCTGTTCGGCCTGTTCGCCTGCGTGTGGTTCCTGCTGAACGAACTCGACATCTCGATGCTCGAGAGCCTGAACCAGATGCAGTCGCAAGGCCTGGCGCGCATGTTTACCTGGGACGTCGACAGCCCTAACTTCTTCTGGAAGCAATTCGTTGCCGGCATCTTCATCGTCCTGACCATGACCGGCATGGACCAGGAAATGATGCAAAAGACGATCTCGGTAAAGACCCTCGAGGATTCGCAAAAGAACCTCCTGACGCTGACCGCGGTGCTGGTGGTGGTGCTGTCCTCCTTCCTGTTCCTGGGCGGCCTGCTGTACCTGTATGCGCCGGTGGCCGGCGTGGTGGAAACCGGGGACAAGATCTTCCCGGCCGTGGTGATGGGCCACTTGCCCGCCGCGGTGCAGATCATCTTCCTGATCGCACTCGTGTCGGCGCTGTTCCCCAGCGCGGACGGCGCGATCACCGCGCTGACCTCGACTTTCTGCATCGACATCCTCGGCATCCAGCGCCGTACCGACCTGGACCAGCTTCAAAAGGAGCGCCTGCGCCGTCATGTACACCTCGGCTTCGCGGCGCTGTTCCTGGTGCTGGTGATGGGCTT
>JAQGLR010000181.1 GCA_028292765.1 Massilia sp.
TTTGGTATCATTCGCTCCCCTCCCAACAGGAAGAATGCTATGAGATTGGTGCGCTATGGCCGCCCGGGTAAAGAGAAGCCGGGCCTGTTCGACGAAGAAGGGCGCCTGCGCGACCTGTCCGGCGTCATTCCCGACATCGACGCGTCGGTATTGAACGACCGCGCGCTGCGCAAGCTCGCGAAGATCGACCCGGAGACGCTGCCGCTCGTGCGCGGCAATCCGCGCATGGGCGTGCCGGTGAAGGGCATAGGCAAGTTCATCGGCATCGGCATGAACTACGCCGACCACGCCGCGGAGACCGGCGCCGCGGTGCCGCCGGAACCGGTCTTCTTCACCAAGGCGACCAGCTCCCTGAACGGGCCGGACGACCCGATCCGGCTGCCGCAAGGTTCGAAAAAGACCGACTGGGAAGTCGAGCTGGGCGTCGTGATCGGCACCCGCGCGCAGTACGTGAGCGAAGAAGATGCGCTGAAGTTCGTCGCCGGTTACTGCGTGGTGAACGACGTCTCGGAACGCGCGTTCCAGTTCGAGATGGGCTCGCAGTGGGACAAGGGCAAGGGCTGCGACACCTTTGGTCCGGTAGGACCGTTCCTGGTCACGCGCGACGACGTCCACGACGTGCAGGACCTCGACCTCTACCTGGAACTGAACGGCAAGCGCATGCAGACCGGGAATACGTCGAAGATGATTTTTTCGGTGGCGCAGATCGTCAGCTATGTGTCGCGCTTCATGACGCTCGAGCCGGGCGACATCATCACCACCGGCACGCCGCCGGGCGTGGGCATGGGACGCAAGCCGCAGCGCTTCCTCAAGAAGGGCGACACGCTGCGGCTGGGGATTGCGGGCCTGGGCGAACAGCAGGCCGAAGTGGTGGCGTTCCCGAAATGATGATGTCGTAGGCGTTCCGCGTGGGGCACAGCGTGCCCCACGCTGCAAAGTCAAATCTTCAGCGCGGCGTCGACTGCCTCCTCCAGCCTCGCCACGATCTCCGCCAGCTCGTGCGCGGTGACGATGAACGGCGGCGCCAGCAGGATGTGGTCGCCACGCTGGCCGTCGATCGTCCCGCCCATCGGATACACCATCAACCCGCGCGCCATCGCCTCCTGCTTGATCGCCGCATGCACCCGGCAAGCCGGCGGGAACGGTTCCTTGGTCGCCCGATCCTGCACCAGCTCGATCCCGAAGAAGAGCCCGCGCCCGCGGATATCCCCGACGTGCTCGTGCTTGCCGAACACGTCGCCCAGCATGCGCCTGAGTGTCGCGCCGCGCTTGTGCACCTGCTCCAGCAAATTATCGCGCTCGATCACCTGCTGCACCGCCAGCGCCGCCGCCGCCGCGACCGGATGGCCAGCGTAGGTGTGCCCGTGCAGGAAGCTGCCGCTGCCGTGGCGCAGCCGGTCGACAATCGCGCCTTGGGCCAGCACCGCGCCCACCGGCTGGTAGCCCGCCCCCAGCCCCTTGGCGATGGCGATGATGTCCGGCGCCACGCCTTCCTGCTCGATGGCGAACATGGTGCCGGTGCGGCCCATGCCGCACATCACTTCGTCGGCGATGAACAGGATGCCGTGGCGGTCGCAGATCTGGCGCACGCCCTTGAAGTAGCCCGGCGTCGGCGGGACCGCGCCGCCGGTGGCGCCCACCACCGGCTCGGCCACGAAAGCGATCACCCGCTCGGGCCCGGCCGCGATGATCGCCGTTTCCAGCTCGTCGAGCAGGGCCGCGGTATAGTCGTCCACGCTCTGGCGCGCGGCGCGGCCGCGGTACTCGTAGCAGGGCGCCACGCGCGGCACGTCCATCAGGAGCGGCGCGAAGGGTTTGCGGCGCCACTCGTTGCCGCCGACGGCCAGTGCGCCGAGCGTGTTGCCGTGGTAGCTCTGGCGGCGCGCAATGAAGACCGAACGCCGGGTTTCGCCCCCTTCGACGAAATACTGGCGGGCGAGCTTGAGCGCCGTCTCCATCGCTTCCGACCCGCCCGACACCAGGTAGACCGCGTCGATCCCGGCAGGCGCACGCGCCACCAGCCGTTCGGCCAGTTCCTCGGCCACTTCCGTGGTGAAGAAGGCGGTATGCGCGTAGGCGCAGCGGTCGATCTGGCGGTGCATGGCCGCGATCACGTCGGGGTGCCCGTGCCCGAGCGAGGACACGGCCGCGCCGCCGCTGGCGTCGAGATACGCATTGCCGGCAGTGTCGACGACCGTAATGCCCGATGCGCTGCTTGCCATTGGCGGCGCCTGGCGCAGGCTGCGATGGATGATGTGGCTCACGTCTTTCCCTCCAACAAAAAAAGTTGACGGTTGACAATAAACCTGACGGGGCCGGATTCCTTTGATCTTTGACGGAAGCTGTGCGAATATTTTTCCGTTCAGACATTTTCATGAACTTCATGAACTTCAATAAGGGCCGACCATGAGCGACCGCCTCCGCCCGATCCCGCATGACCAGATGACCGACGCCCAGCGCAGCGCAGCCGAGGCCGTCATCAACGGCCCGCGCGGCGCGCTCTACGGCCCTTTCGTGCCGCTGCTGAGGAGTCCCGAGCTGCTGGAAAATGCCCAGCGCATGGGCGAGTACTTGCGCTACCGCAGCGCGATCGGGGTGCGCCTGTCGGAACTGGCGATCCTGGTCACGGCGCGCCAGTGGAACCAGGGCGTGGAGTGGGCGATCCACGCGCCGATCGCGGCGCAGGTGGGCGTGCCGCAGGGCGTCATCGATGGGATCGCGCGGCGCGAGCGGCCGCAGAACATGCTGGGGGACGAATCGGTGGTGCACGATTTCTGCACCGAGCTGCACCAGGACAAGGCGGTGTCGGACCGGACCTATGCCGACGCGCTGGCATTGTTCGGCGAACAGGGCGTGGTCGACCTGATGGGATTGAACGGCTACTACACGTTCCTGGCGATGGTCATGAACACGGCGCGCACCGAAGTGCCGGCGTCGAGCGCCGCGCCCTTGCCGGATTAGCCGGCAAGGGCGCCGCGGGCATCCCTCGCTGCCGGCTTACGCCAGCGCTTCCTTCGCCGCTTCCTCGGGCGTCAGGCCATCGTAGAACAAATCGGTGAACCACTCGACCTGCTCCTCGATGTGCTCCTGGGCCTGCTCCTGGGTGGCGCCGCCGGCCACCAGGTGTTTTTCGACTTCGATGCACCAGTTAATCAGTGCCATCGTTTCTTCGTCGAGTTCTTCTTTCTTTGCCATACCAAGCCTCTTGAACAGGTGTGAAGGCTTTTAAGCCAGTATTTTCTTCAGCCACGCCGAGATGTCCTGCACCTCGTCGAAGCACAGCGAATGCTGCATCGGATACTCGCGCCACTCGACCTGGTAGCCGAGATCCTTCAGGATGTCGCGCGACTGCTCGCCGCGCAGGTAGGGCACCACGTGGTCCTGGCGGCCGTGCGCCATGAAGATCGGGGTGTCGATGCTTTCTTCGGTGCGCTCATGCGGCACTTTTTCGTTCAGCGGCAGGTAGCCCGACAGGCACAGCATGCCGGCCAGCTTTTCCGGGTGGCGCAGGCCGGTCTGCAGCGTCATCGCGCAGCCCTGCGAGAAGCCGGCGATGATGATGCGCGAAGCCGGGATGCCGCGCGATTTTTCGCGTGCGATCAGGGCCTCGACGTCGCGCTGCGAGTCGCGCAGGCCGGACTCGTCTTCGCGGCGGGTCAGTTCGGCGCCGGTGATGTCGTACCAGGCGCGCATGACGTAGCCGCCGTTGATGGTGACGGGGATCGTCTTCGCATGCGGGAAGACGAAGCGGATGCCCGGCAGTCCTGCCAGGTCGAGTTCGCGCACCAGCGGCACGAAGTCGTTGCCGTCGGCGCCCAGGCCATGCAGCCAGATGATCGCGATTTCCGGATTCGGTTTGGTTTCGATTTCGATGTTTTGCAGCAGATCGCTCATGCGTTGTCCTGGGTAGAGGCCGGGCGCTGGGCCGATTTTGGGCGCCATGCTTTCGTCACGGCCGGATTGGTGTCGATATACGGTCCGCCGATCAGGTCGATGCAGTAGGGGACGGCGGCGAAGATGCCGCCGACAAGCACGTTTCCGTCCGCATCTTTCAATCCTTCCAGCGTTTCCTTGATCGCCTTCGGCTGGCCCGGCAAATTCATGACCAGCGCCGCGTGGGTGTCGGTTTCGCGGATCACGGCGACCTGGCGCGACAGGATGGCGGTCGGCACGAAGCGCAGGCTGATCTGGCGCATCTGCTCGCCGAAGCCGGGCATCTCCTTGGTGCCGATGGCCAGCGTCGCTTCGGGCGTGAGGTCGCGCCGCGCGGGGCCGGTGCCGCCGGTGGTGAGAACCAGGTGGCAGCCGGCCGTGTCGACCAGTTCGACCAGCGTCTGTTCGATTTGCGCGCGCTCGTCGGGGATCAGGCGCGCCTCCACGCGATACGGCGTGCTGATGGCGGAGGCCAGCCAGTCCCGCAGCGCAGGGATGCCCTTGTCTTCATAGACGCCGCCGCTGGCGCGGTCGGAGACCGACACCAGGCCGATGACTAATTCACGGTCCTTACTCGTCTGCAGGCTCATCGTCACCCGCCTCGTCGGCTTCGTCGCTTGCCGCCGGCTTCGCCTTCTTGGCCAGGTCCTTCAGGATCTGGAACAGCTCGCGGTAGGCCTTTGGCGGCTTCGACTCCGCCTGCTCCTTGCGCGCGTTGCGGATCAGGGTGCGCAGCTGCTGCACGTCGAGTTCCGGATGCTCTTCCAGCAGCTTGGTCAGCGCCGTGTCGTCGGTCAGGAGCTTGTCGCGGCGGCGCTCGAGCGCGTGCAGCGCGGCCGTCTCGGCCTTCGAGGCGCCCTTCCAGCTGTCGATGGTGCGCTGGATGACGGCCACTTCCTCTTCGCTCAGGGTGCGCATCTTCTTGCCGACGAACTGCAGCTGGCGGCGCCGCCCTTCGTGGTTGGTGATGGTCTGGCACATGAGGATCGCATCCTTCACGTCCTCCGGCATCGGGACGCGCTTGACGCGGTCGCGCGCCTCGGCAACGAGCTGCGCGCCCAGCTTCTGCAACTCGTCCATCTGACGCTTGAGTTCAGACTTCGATGGGCGTTCGTATTCTTGCTCGAACTCGTTGGACTGGAAGCCCACGGCGCCGCGGTTTGGATTAGGCATGATATGGATGATCCGATTGGCATTGAGCCGATCAGTAAAAACAGTAAACGGCTGCTATGATAACTGTTTTAGGGCTCGCGACGAAAAACACACATGAACGACACCGTTTTTACCCATACCCAGGACCAGTTGCGGGAACTGGCGCAGAGCGTGCTTGCGTTTGCCCGCGAACAGGGGGCCACCGACGCTTCGGTGGAAATCAGCGAGGGTAGCGGATTGTCGGTATCTGTGCGTCGTGGCAAGATCGAGACCATCGAGCAAAACAAGGACAAGGGCATCGGCGTCACCGTCTATGCCGGCCAGCGCCGCGGCAACGCCAGCACCTCCGACTTCTCGGAAACCTCGCTGCGCGCCACGGTCGAAGCTGCCTGGAACATCGCCCGCTTCACCGCCGAAGACGATGCCGCCGGCCTGCCCGACGCCGACATGCTCGAGATGAACCCGCGCGACCTGCGCCTGTGCTACCCGTGGCAGATCAGCACCGAGCAAGCCGTGGAACTGGCCACGCGCTGCGAGAACGCCGCGTTCGAGGTCGACCGCCGCATCACCAACAGCGAAGGCGCGAGCGTCTACGTGCAGCAGTCGCATTTCGTCGCCGCCAACACGCGCGGCTTCATCGGCGGCTACCCGTTCTCGCGCCACACGATGTCGGTGGCGCCGATCGCCGGCAAGGGCAACAAGATGCAGCGCGACGACTGGTACACCTCGGCGCGCGACCCGAAAAAGCTGGCGAAACCGGAAGCCGTGGGCCGCTACGCCGCCGAGCGCGCGCTGGCACGCCTGAACGCCCGCAAACTCAATACCCGCACCTGCCCGGTCCTGTTCGAGGCGCCGCTGGCCGCGGGCCTGATCGGCGCCTTCGTGCAGGCGGTGTCGGGCGGCTCGCTCTACCGCAAGTCGAGTTTTCTGCTCGACACGCTCGGCAAACCGGTCTTCCCGGATCACATCCAGATCATGGAAGACCCGCACCTGATCGGCGAAGCCGGCTCCTCGCCCTTCGACGAAGAAGGCGTGCGCACGGTGCGCCGCAAGGTCGTCGACAATGGCGTACTGCAGGGTTACTTCCTGTCCTCGTACTCGGCACGCAAGCTCGGCATGCGAACCACCGGCAACGCCGGCGGCTCGCATAACCTGGCCATCACCTCCGATCAAACGAAGCTGGCCGACGATTTCGAGGGCATGCTGCGCAAGATGGGCACCGGCCTCCTCGTCACCGAGCTGATGGGGCAGGGCGTGAACTACGTCACCGGCGACTATTCGCGCGGCGCCTCGGGCTACTGGGTCGAGAACGGCGTCATCCAGTATCCGGTCGAGGAAATCACCATTGCCGGCAACATGCGCGAGATGTTCCAGCAGATCGTCGGCATCGGCAACGACGTGCTAACGCGCGGCAACAAGTCGACCGGCTCGATATTAATCGAGAAGATGGTCATTGCAGGTGAATAAAACAGATTCAATCAGAGGAAAGCCGTGAGCAAATTCGTTCGTATCGACAAGGAAAACAACCCGAAGAAGGCCGTCCTGCTGAACCTGGACCTGGTCGCATCGGTCGAGCTGGCGCCGCAGTCCGATCTGCTCAGCTCGGCTGACGAAAAGCGGGTGTATGCCAGCTGCCTGGCGAGCGACAAGACGGTGATCGCGACCGTGCACTTCGATACCGTCGAGGATGCGCACGCCTGGCTCGAGAAGCACCTCGGCATCAAGCTGTAACTGGCCGCTTGCGGGCCCAGGCGCGCTTGTCATGACCGGCAACAAGACCGCGCCGACCGACGTGAGCGCCGCGTCCTGCGAAGGCGATTTTTGCGTGCTTGGTTTTGCGCCGCGCAAGGGCGACATCAGCCTGTACCTGATGGCCGGGTTCGAGGGCCGGGAAGCCTTGCTGGCCAGGCTGGGCCGGCACAAAACGGGAAAAGCCTGCCTGTACCTGCGCAAGCTGGCCGATATCGACCTCGCCGTGCTGGACGAGCTCATCAAAGGCTCGGTGGCGGCGACCCTGGACCGCTACGGCAGCGCCTGATCGGCCGACGTCTCGTTTCCCACCTTCTGCAAGGCACGCTCGACGATCGCGGCCAGTTCGGCCAGCTGGAACGGTTTGCGCAGCAGCATGTCGTCGCCGATGACCTCTTCGATCGCCTTCATGTCGGCGTAGCCGGTGGCGATGATCATCGGCACCTCCGGCAACAGCACGCGCGCGCGCCGCACCAGTTCGGCCCCGGTCATGCCCGGCATCAGGTAGTCGGTGATGATGAGGTCGGGCTGCGCGCGCTCCAGTTCGCGCAGGCCCGCTTCGCCGTGGGGCGCCTGCGCCACCCTGTGGCCGAGCGCCTGCAGCGATTCGACCATCGATTCGCGCACGAAATCGTCGTCCTCGACCACCAGGATCTGCGCGCCCGGACGCGGCGCCGTGGCGGAGGAAGGCGCCGAGACGGCGGCCGTGTCGTCAAGCGCACTCGCTACCCGCAGCCAGATTTCCACCGTCGTGCCGACGCCATGCTCGCTCAGGATGCGCGCCGCGCCGCCGGACTGCTGCGCCATGCCGTACACCTGGGACAGGCCCAGGCCGGTGCCCTTGCCGACGCCCTTGGTGGTGAAGAAGGGCTCGAACACGCGCGCGGCGATCTCCGGCGGCATGCCTTCGCCGTTGTCGGTCACCGCAATGCGGACATAGTCGCCGGCAGGAAGCAAGTCCACAGGGGGACGTGCGGGGCCGGCCTGGAAATGCAGCTCGCCACCGTCTTCCATCGCGTCGCGCGCATTGATCGCCAGGTTCAGCAGCGCCATTTCCATCTGATTCCTGTCGGCCATGACGCTCGTGCCCGGCGCCTCGACGGCGAAGTGCAGGCGGATACCCGATCCGAGCGAGGTGGCGACCAGTTCCTGCACGCCCTCGAACAGGGCATCGACATCGAGCGGGCGCAGGTCCAGGTTCTGGTTGCGCGAAAAGGCCAGCAGCTGGCTGGTGAGCTTGGCGCCGCGCTGGCAGGCACGGCGCGCCACCTCGGCGCGGCCCTTCGCCACCTCGTCCTTCGACATCAGGAGGATCAGGTCCATGCTGCCCTGGACCACATTCAGGAGGTTGTTGAAGTCGTGCGCGATGCCGCCGGTCAGGCGGCCGATCGCTTCCATCTTCTGCAGTTGCACCATCGCCGCCTGCACCCGTTCACGCTCGATGACTTCGTTCATCACGCGGTCGTTGGCCTGCGCCAGCGCGCGCGTGCGTTCCTCGATGCGCGCTTCCAGCGTTTCGTTCAGGTGCACCAGCGCGTCCTGGCTGTGGCGCAGGCTGTGCGCCGTGCGTTCGCGGTCCGCCAGCACGTCGCGCGACTGGTACTGGCGCCGGCGCGCGCGCAGGGCCGAGGCCACGGCGCTGCGCAGGGTCTGGGCGTTGAGGGGCCGTTCGAGCAGGATCACGTTGCCGAGCTCGCCGATGCGAACGCGGGTGGCGTCGGGCGCCGGGCCGAGCACCTTGCCCAGCAGCACCACAAACGGGAAATCGGACCAGGACGGCTGGCGTTCGAGCCAGGCGCGCAGGCGCGCCAGGTCGACCTCGGCCAGCGCTTCCTCGGCGACAATCGCCGCCCCGGCCCCGAGCTCGATGTTGGCGACAAAGGCGTCGAAGCCGGCCATGATGTCGCAAGCGAAGCCGTCGCCCGTCAGGACCGAGCACATGACTTCGGCATCGCGCCCGCGCGGCGCGAAAACAAGGATACGTTCTTCGGGCGTGTTATTTGCCAACATCGTCGGTGGCATCGGGAGGAGCCGACATCATCGGCGTCAGGCCGCGATAGCTCGGCAGGCCGGTCAGCACGCCTTCGAAGCCTTCGAGCGGTTCGCCGATGCGCACGCCATTGAAGCCGAGCTGCAGCTCATGGATGGTCAGCGCGTGGGTCGCGGTGCGGCTCTTGATGACCGTGATCGCCCGGCGCAGGCGGCCGTTCGACTCGAAAAAGCGCAGCAGCACCGTGGTATCGGACAGGTAGCTGAGGTCGACGTCGGTGCGCACTTCGCCGATCAGGCCATGCTGCCCCAATACCAGCACGGTCGTCACGCCCTGCTGGTTCAGGTAGGACAGCAGCTCGTGCATCTGCAGCGTCATGTATTGCTCGCCCGGCATCGCCTGCAGGTAGGCATTCAGGCTGTCGATGACGATGAAGCTGACCCCATGCTGCTCGACCGCGTCGCGCAGCATCTGCGCGAACTCGCCCGGCGCCAGTTCGGCCGGGTCGATGTGCAGCAGGCGCAGCTGGCCGTTGTCGGCGTAGGGGCGCAGGTCCATGCCGAGCGCCGCGCTACGTGCGAAAAAGGTGCCGAGGCCCTCGTCGAACAGGTAGAACGCGGCCTTTTCGCCGCGTTCCAGTGCCGACAGCAGGCAACGCACCGAGAGGGTGGTCTTGCCGATGCCGGACGGCCCGACCATCAGCGTATTCGTGCCGCGCACCAGGCCGCCGCCGAGCAGGCGGTCGAAGCCCTCGGAGCCGCTCGAGCTGACCTGCGGCGTGAAGTCGCGTACGTGTTCGGCCGCCACCAGGCGCGGGAAGATGGTGATGCCGCCGGTATCGAGGCTGTAGTCGTGGAAGCCGCCACGGAAGCGGATGCCGCGCATCTTGATGATGTTCACGCGGCGGCGCTCCTTGCCGAATTCCTTGGCGATCTGTTCGAGGCTGATGACGCCATGGGCGACGCTGTGCAGGTGCTGGTCGGACTGGCTGGTCTTGTCGTCGAGCAGGAGCACGGTACAGCCGCGCGCGGCAAAGAACTGCTTCAGTGCGAGGATCTGGCGCCGGTAGCGCAAGGGGTTTTGCGCCAGCAGCCGCATTTCCGACAGGCTGTCGAACACCACGCGCACGGGTTTCAGCTGGTCGACCTGGTTCATCACGTTGTGCGTGGTTTCGGCCAGTTCGACTTCCGACGGGTGGAACACCGACTGCTGGGCGTCGATGTCGAGGACCTCGTCGCCGGCCAGCTCGAAGATCGACATGGCGTCGAGCGACCAGCCGTGGGTGGCGGCCACCGCACGCAATTCGTCGGCGGTTTCGGACAGGGTGATATACAGGCCGCTTTCGCCTTTGGCGGCGCCGTCGAGCAGGAACTGCAGGCCGAGCGTGGTCTTGCCGGTACCGGGCGAACCCTCGACCAGGTAAATGCGCTGCGGTGTGAGGCCGCCGCCCAGGACATCGTCGAGGCCGGCAACGCCGGTCGACATGCGTGGACTGGGCGCCACGGGGCGCGTGGAAGATGCGAAATTCATGTACGGCCTATGAAGTGACCGGGGTAAGGGCTACGGTACTGCTGGCGTGGCGACGCGGCTTGCCCGACCGGTGGTGGTGGCGCCGCCGGTTGCGCGGCGCTGTGAAGACGTAATTATAGTGCGGTCCGCTGCGGCACGCGAGTTGCTACCGTGCAGGGGTCGTGTTGCCCGCGCACCTAGTGGCGGACAGGTCAGGCAGGCTCGACGCGGCTGAGGCGCTGGCCGTAGATGCCCCAGGTAACGTCGACGCCGTCGACCTGGCCGCGCAGCGCCCAGCCGGTGCCGATCTTCTCGACCGTCACCGGGGTTTCGATTTCCTTGGACACTTTTTCGGCCCACATCTCGGCCGCGCCGCGGCCTTTGAACAGTTCCTGGCCGTTATAAATCACGGTGGCGTCGAATACGGAGGCGGAGAAGATGGTCATGGTATTTAATTGATGCTTTCGAATGGAAAAATGCCCCGGCGGACCAGGGCATCGATACTGTTTATTTATTTCATGGCGCGGATCGATTGCAGCACCGGCTGCAGCACCGCGGCACCGAGGCGGGCGCTGCGTGCGCCGTCCCAGCCGACCAGCGGGTCGGGGTCGTTGGCGTTGTCCTTGAACGGCAGTTCCAGCGTCAGCGACAGGCAGCCGAAGGCGTGCGTGATGTGGGGCGAACCCATGGTCAGCGTTTCTTCGGTGTAGGGCGTCGCGCCGTAGCCGTGCACGTCCTGGAAGTCCGGGCTGGCGATCTTGAAGTCGTCGCTGAAGCGTTTTTGCGCGGCAGCCTGTTCGGCGGTGAAGGTCGGCAGGGATTCGCTGCCGGCAATGAAGACATACGGCAGGCCTTCGTCGCCGTGCACGTCGAGGCACAGGTCGACGCCGGTCTCGTGCATTTTCTGGCGCACCAGGAACACTTCCGGGCTGCGTTCCATGGTCGGGTTCAGCCACTCTCGGTTGAGGTTGGCGCCGGCCGCGTTGGTGCGCAGGTTGCCGCGCACCGAGCCGTCCGGGTTCATGTTCGGGACCACGTAGAACACCGATTCTTTCAGGAGCTGGCGCCCGAACGGGTGGGCCGGGTCGAGCAGGGCGTCGAGCATGCCTTCGACGAACCACTCGGCCATCGTCTCGCCCGGGTGCTGGCGCGCGATGACCCAGACCTTCTTTTTACCTTCGGCAGGCTCGCCGATGACCAGCATGTTCAGGTCGCGGCCATCGACGGTCGAACCCAGGTCGAGCATGCGCACGTTCTCGCTCATCTGCGCGCGGTCGAGGAGTTCCAGGTGGCGTTCCCACGAATACGGCTCGAAATAGGCGTAATAGACGCTGTCCATGCCGGGCGTGTGCGCGATCGAAAGCACCTCGCCATCGAAGGAGGTCGGCACGCGGAACCAGTTGATGCGGTCATAGCTCGCCATCGCGTGGTAGTCTTCCCAGCCCTTCGGATAGGCGGCCTGGCTGGCGTTGAGCAGGCGGATGGTGCACGCCTGGCCCTGCGCGCCCTGCAGGCGGAAGTAGAACCACTGGGTGATGTCGGCGTGCGAATCCTTGCGGATGTTCAGGTCGATGGCGCTCGCGCTTGTGGCGTTCACGATCTCGATGGCGCCAGCGTCGAACTGGCTGCTGATCTTGATGGACATGGTAGGTTCCATTGATGGCGTAAAGCCGAGATGATACGCGGTTTCACACACTCCGCAACCCGCCGAAGCGCTGATAAAACGCCTCATCCGCTCCAGGTGCCGACGCATCCTCGCGCCGCAGCACCGCATCCACATGCACCTCGGCCTGCGCGAACACCAATCGATAAATCGCGCGCGCCACCTCGTACGCGTCCGACCCCGGCCACGGATCGGGCAGCAACTCGATCGGCAGCATCGGATCGTGCAGCTGCAGGCGCCGGTAGGCGTGGATCAGCAGCGAGCGGATCGCAAACGCGGCCTGGGGTGATACCTGCGCCACCTGCGCCTCTTCGCGCAGCACGGCCAGCAGCGGCGTGAACTGCCTGAAGAAATCGACATAGCTGCGCGCCACCGCCGTCAGGTCCCAGCCATCCTGCGCCAGCTCCCGCAGCGGGCGCGAGCCGGCGCCCGGCAGCCTCGATGCCGTCAGCACGAACACGCGGCCCGCCGCCCCGGTGCGCTGGAGTACATCGGCCAGCCCTCCGGCATCGGCCGCCGGATGCGCCAGCACGCCCGGCCCCAGCATCGCAAAGCCTTCCCACTCCAGCTCTTTCCTGAGGGCCGTGCGCAGGTCGCCATCGATGCTGCCGTTCGGCGCCAGCACCAGCGTCCAGCGCCCGTCCCAGTGCAGGCCCGGCGCCGCGTAGATGCGGCGGTCCGCGCGCTGGAAACGGGGCAGCGACTTCGGGTCGAAACCGTAGCGGCTGCGCCGGCCCTCGCGGCTGGCCGTCAGCCAGCCTTCCTGCACCAGCCGGAACACGCTGGTGCGCACCAGCCGGTCGGTGACGCCAAGGGGCGCCAGCAATTCGATCAGGCTGCCCAGCCAGACGGCGCCGCCATGCGGCGCGATCGTATCTCCCATAACCGTCATCACGAGCGACTTCGAGCGTGGCGCCTCGAGGGCGAGCGAGTCGGCAATCCACTCGGTGCTGGTCAGTTGTTTCATGCAATCCTGTCAGGTGTAAGTGCGGGCTGTTGCTTCTTAATATGATTCAAAATTCTGGTGTACATCTCGAATTCTGTATCGTATTATTGTTGGACGATGTTTGCAATGGGAGACTGCCATGTACGCGCAACTGGTGGAAACGGGACTGCAGAAGGTCCAGGGCGAAGAAGACATGAACGCCGAGGAACAGGCCTTCCAGGCCCGCATCGACGCGGGCGTGAAGATCGAAGCGAAGGACTGGATGCCGGACGCCTACCGCAAGACGCTGATCCGCCAGATCTCCCAGCACGCGCACTCCGAAATCGTCGGCCAGCTGCCCGAGGGCAACTGGGTGACGCGCGCGCCGACCCTGAAGCGCAAATCCGTGCTGCTGGCGAAGATCCAGGACGAAGCCGGGCACGGTTTATACCTGTACAGCGCCGCCGAAACCCTGGGCGTCTCGCGCGACGAACTGCTCGCCGCGCTGCACTCCGGCAAAGCCAAGTATTCGAGCATTTTCAACTATCCGACCCTGAGCTGGGCCGACATGGGCGCGATCGGCTGGCTGGTCGACGGCTCGGCGATCATCAACCAGATCCCCTTGTGCCGCTGCTCCTATGGCCCGTATGCGCGCGCCATGATCCGCGTCTGCAAGGAAGAGTCCTTCCACGCGCGCCAGGGCTACGACATCATGATGAGCCTCGCCAAAGGCACGCCCGAGCAGAAGGCGATGGCCCAGGATGCGCTGAACCGCTGGTGGTGGCCGTCCTTGATGATGTTCGGCCCGTCGGACGCCGAGTCGGTGAACAGCGCGCAGTCGAGCAAATGGCGCATCAAGCTGTTCTCGAACGACGAACTGCGCCAGCGCATGGTCGACCAGACCGTGCCGCAAGCCGAGTATCTCGGCCTGACGGTGCCCGATCCCGACCTCAGATTCAACGCCGGGACCGGCCATTACGAATTCGGCGAGATCGACTGGAGCGAATTCCACAACGTCCTGAAGGGCAACGGCCCCTGCAACCGCGAGCGCCTGCGCACCCGCGTGAAAGCCTGGGACGACGGCGAATGGTTCCGCGACGCGCTGGTGGCCCACGCCGACAAGCAGGCCGCCAAAAAAGCCGCCGCGTAAATTGGGGGGGGCGGGCGACGCGATCCGTACGTAAGCGCGTGGGCACAAGTGCCCACCCTACGGTAGCGCCGGCATGGGTAGGGTGGGCACTCGTGCCCACCCGGTCAA
>JAQGLR010000189.1 GCA_028292765.1 Massilia sp.
CGCAAGATCGGTTAAGGAAAAACATGAAACAGCTGAACCAGGAAGAAGCAAAACGCATTTGCGAGCGCGTGATCGCCTTCTCGAAGGCCGACGAATGCAGCGTCTCGATCCAGGGTTCGCGCGAGGGCAACGTGCGCTTCGCGCGCAACAGCATCTCGACCGCGGGCCTGAACGAAGACATGCAGATGACGGTGCGCGTCGCTTTCGGCAAGCGCGCCGGCGTCGCGCAGATCAACGAGTTCGACGACAAGTCGCTGGAAAAGGCGGTGCGGCGCGCCGAGGAACTGGCGCGCCTGGCGCCGGAAAATCCGGAATTCATGCCGGCGGTCGGCAAGCAGGCGTTCAGGGCGACGCCGACATTCGTGCGCGCCACCGCCGACATCGATCCCGACTACCGCGCCCAGGTCGCCGCCTACAGCATCGAGGCGGCGAAAAAGGCGAAGCTGGTCGCGGCCGGCTTCTTCAACGACAGCAAGCGCTTCTCGGTCATCGCCAACTCGAACGGCGTGTTCGGCTTCCAGGAGCTGACCGACCTGGCCTATACCTGCACCGTGCGTACCGAAGACGGGCGCGGCTCGGGCTGGGTTACGCGCTCGGCGGTCGATGCGTCGCGTTTCGATGCGCGCGAAGCGGCGGGCGTGGCGATCGAAAAGGCGCTGCGTTCGGTCGAGGCGAAAGCACTGGAGCCGGGCCGCTACACGGTCATCCTCGAGCCGGCGGCAACCTCCGAAGTACTGGGCAATATGTTCAGCGCCTTCGATGCGCGCGATGCCGACGAGGGGCGCAGTTTCCTGACCAAGGCCGGCGGCAAGAACCGCCTGGGCGACAAGCTGTTCGACGAGAAGATCAACGTCTGGGCCGATCCGTGGAATCCGGACGTGCCGGTCATGCCCTGGGATGGCCAGTCGATGCAGGCGCGCCAGCGTACCGACATCATCAAGAACGGCCGCATCGCCTCGCTCGACTACTCGCGCTACTGGGCGCAGAAGAAGGGCGTGGCGGCCACCGCCAGCCATGGCAACATGATCATGGCCGGCGGCTCCAAGTCGCTGGAAGAGCTGATCGCCTCGACCAGGAAGGGCGTGGTCGTCACCCGCACCTGGTACATCCGCATGGTCGATCCGCAGTCGCTGCTGCTGACGGGCCTGACGCGCGACGGCACCTTCTATGTCGAGAACGGCAAGATCAAGTACCCGATCAAGAACTTCCGCTTCAACGAAAGCCCGGTCTCGATCCTGAACAACGTCGAGGAGCTCGGCAAGCCAGTGGTGATCGGCGGCGACGAAGTGCCGTACCAGATGGTGCTGCCGCCGATGAAGGTGCGCGACTTCAACTTCACCTCGCTGTCCGACGCGGTGTAGATGGCTCGTTACGATTTTTATTTCACCCGGCTGATGTACGAGTCGGGCGACTGGGACGTCGATATCCGCATGCCCAGCAACGTGCTCAACTCGCTCGTCGAGTACACCACCTTGAAGGTCGACCCGGCCGAACGGATGGTGCAACTCGCCGACCCGAAGGTGCTGGAGAGCCCGTTCTGCTACCTGGCCGGGCACAAGCTGGTGCAGTTCACCCTAGAGGAGCGCAAGAACTTCGAGCGCTATGTGTGCGGCGGCGGCTTTGTTTTTGTGGACGACTGCAACCACGACGTCGACGGCCTGTTCGCCAAAAGTTTTGAAGCCGAGATGGCGAAGATCTTCGGCGCGTCGGCCTTGCGGAAAATCCCGAATAATCATCCGGTGTATTCGAGCTTTTTTAAATTCGACGGCCCGCCGAACACCTCGGTGGAGCTGAACGGCTGGGGCGACGACCTGGTGCACGAATACCTGAAGGCGATCGAGATCGGCGGGCGCGTGCGCGTGCTGTACTCGAACAAGGATTACGGCTGCGAGTGGGATTACGACTTCCGGAACAAGCGCTTCCTGGCGGTCGACAATACCCGCTTTGCGGTGAACATCATTCAATATGCGTTGGGAGCCTAAGTGGCGGAGAATCATGTGGCGGAGCATGGAGCAGTAGCGTGGAGCGAGTCGGAAGTAGCCGATCTGGTAGCGAAAGTAGGGGCACTGAAAAGCAGCATGGCCCGCGTGATCATCGGCCAGGAAGAGGTGGTCGATTTGCTGGTCACGTGTCTGCTGGCGGGCGGCCATGCGCTGGTCGAGGGCGTGCCGGGCCTGGGTAAAACGCTGCTGGTGAAATCGCTGGCGCAGGCCACCGACATGCAGTTTCGCCGGGTGCAGTTCACGCCCGACCTGATGCCGTCCGATATCGTCGGCACAGAAATCCTGGAAGAAGACGCGGCCACGCGCCAGCGTTCGTTCCGCTTCCAGCCGGGCCCCGTGTTCACCCAGGTGCTGCTGGCCGACGAGATCAACCGCGCGCCGCCGAAGACGCAATCGGCGCTGCTGGAAGCCATGCAGGAGCGCTCCGTCACCTTCGCCGGCCACACGCACATGCTGCCCCGGCCCTTCTTCGTGCTGGCCACGCAGAACCCGATCGAGCAGGCCGGCACCTATCCGCTGCCGGAAGCGCAGCTCGACCGCTTCCTGCTGCGCATCGACGTCGGTTACCCGACCGAGGACGAGGAAGTCATGATGGTCTCGAAAACGACCCAGGCTGGCCTCGGCGACGCCGAGCCGGTGCTGGACGTGCAAAGCCTGCTGCGCCTGCAGGGGCTGGTGCGCGACATCGAGATCGGCGAGCACCTGCTGCGCTATGCGACCCGCATGGTGCGTGCCACCCGGCCCCAGGAAACCACGGTCGCGGCAGTCAAGAAGCACGTCGGCTGGGGCGCCGGCCCGCGCGCCGGCCAGGCGCTGGTGCTGGCATCGAAGGCGCGTGCGCTGATGGCCGGACGCCTGGCCGTCACGCGCGACGACCTGCAGGCGATGCTGCTGCCGGTGCTGGCGCACCGCGTGCTGCGCAACTTCGAGGCGGAAGCCGATGGCGTGGCGATGGCCGACATCCTGCAGGCGATCCGCGCCGAGATCAGGGTCGATTAATTGGTTCTGGCTACAGGGGTGGCAACTTCAGCGCTGATTGCGCACACGACCAAACTCGAACTCGTCATCCGCCACGTGCTGGCCGGACTCGGGCAGGGCATCCACGCGGGCCGCGAGCGCGGGGCGGGCGTCGAATTCTCCGAGTACCGGGCCTATGCGCCGGGCGACGAGTGGCGCCGCGTCGACTGGAAGCTGCTGGCGCGCGCCGACCGCTACTATGTACGCGAGGCCGAGCGCGACAGCCATGTCGCGGTGTGGCTGGTGCTGGACGCCAGCGCCTCGATGGCGGAGCCGAGCCGCTCTATCGCCGGACTCGACAAGCTGGGCTACGCCCGCACGCTGCTGGCCTGCGTGGCCGCGATCGCGCAGCGCCAGGGCGATGCCTTTGGCCTGGCGGTGTTGTCCGGCGGGCGCGTACAGTTCGTGCCGGCCGCGCGCGGGCCGCGCCAGTTGCAGCGCGTGCTGGCGAAACTGACGGCCGCACAGGCCGAAGGCGGCCTGCCGGATGCGGATGCCCTGCGCTCCGGGCTGCGGTTTACCGGTTCGCCTTCCCTGATCTTTGCCGCGACCGATTTCCTCGACTGGCCTTCTGCGCTATCGGAAGCGCTGGTACGCCTGCGCCACATGCGCCACGACGTGCGCGCGGCCTGCCTGCAGACCGAAGCGGAATGCACGGGTGCGTTTGACACCGATCCCGCCTACCGTGACCCGGAGGGGGAGGCGGGCGTGTTCCGCTTCGGCGCCGACCTGCGCGAGGGCTACCTGCGCAAGCGCGAGGCGCATTTCGGCGTCGTGACGGCGGCCTTGCGCGCGAGCGACGTGCCACTCGTGAATGTTCGCATCGAGCAGGCGCCCGGCGAAGTGCTGCGTCAATGGCTGCGCCAGAAGGATCGCCGATGATTACGCCGATAAGCAGTTTATGGTGGCTGGCGCTGCCGACCCTGTTGCTGCCGATCTGGTGGCACCGCAAGAAGCGCGTCCAGGTCAAGGCCGAGCCCTTGGCCAGCGCGCGCTTCCTGCCGCGCACGGAGCCGCGGCAAATGCGGGTCTGGCGCTGGGCCGACGTGATTCTATTGATCCTGCGCTGCCTGCTGCTGGCCTGCGCGATTGCCTGGCTGGCTGATCCGGTCTTCCCGTGGCGCGGCAATACGGTCGTCGTGGCGCAGGGTACTGACGCCGGGTGGGTCGAGCGTGAGGTAAAGGCAGCCGGGTTTGCCGACGCCGCCCGCCTCCCGCTGCCGGCTAGCGAAGCCCTGGCCTGGGTGCGGACGCACGAGCGCGAATTCGAACCCGGCGCACGGCTGCTGGTGCTGGGCGACATCCCGATGCCGGCGGCCAGGCCGCAGTTCCGCCATCCGCTCGAGCTGCGCACCCTGTCGAAACCGGCCGCGCGCAGCGACGTGCGGGTGGCGGTCGTCGGCGACCGTGCACCGGAATGGCGCCGCATGTTCGCCGCCCTCGACGGCCCGCTGCACGTCGTCGTCGAACCGGCGCCGAACGCGAAGACGGAACTGATCGTCTGGGATGCGGCGACCACGCCGCCGGCCGCCCTGCGCGCGCCGCTGTGGTGGGTCACGAACGAGGCCGCCTTCCCGGAGCTGGCGAAAGCCCACACTGTGGACGGCATCCGCTACCTTGAGGGCGCACGCGGACGGGTGTGGACCTCCAACGCGTGGCCACCGGCGAATCCCGCCGCTGCGCGCCGCCTGCTGGAAACCTGGCGCGCGCTGCACTATGCCCCCGTCCCGTACACGGCGCCGGCCACGAAGTTCGCGCCGTCCACCGCGCCGGCCGCCAGTTACGCCAGCGGCGCACTGCGCGACATATTGATGATGGCGCTGGTCGCCCTGTTTGCTCTTGAAAGGTTGTTGACCCATGCACGGCGACGCTGATATCGCGCGGCGCCTGTGGCGCGCTGCCTTGCTCCGGCGCCTGCCGCTGTGGGTGCTGGGCACGCTGCCCTGGCTGTCGCTGCGCCTGTTGCCAGGCCTGCTGGCCTGGATAGCCTTTTGCATGTGGGACGCGGCGCGCCTGCGCCATCAAGTCGCACGCGGCTGGGCAGCTTGGCTCGATGCCGCCGTACCGGAGCTGGAAGACAGCAGCGCCCTGCTGGCCGAAGCCGGGACGCCGCTGGCTCGCCTGCAGCGCCAGCGCCTGCTCACGCGGCTAAGCACCGCCCTCGATGCGGCGGCCGTGCGCCGGGTCGTGCGTCCGCGCGTCGATACCGGCCTGCTCTGGCTGCTGCCCTGGCTCGCATTGGCGGCCGTCGCCTGGTACGTCGGCCAGAAGCCGGCAGCGGCTGTTCCAGCGGCGCCGCCGGGCCTGCAGCCGGTAAAAGCCGCCGTGGTTCCGCAACTGCTCGTGACCGCCACGCCGCCGGCCTACACCGGCGCCGCCCGCACGACAGGCGGCCCGCGCAACATCGACCTGCCGGAAGGCAGCAGGATAGAGTGGTGCCTGAAGAACCCGGCAGCCGGCAGCACCACACTGGAACTGAGCGATGGCCGCATCCTGAAGGTCAATGAAAACTGCGCTTCGCTGGTGGCCACCGAATCGCTGTTCTGGCGCTGGCGCGGCATCCGCTACCTGCTGCGCGTGACGCCGGACGCCGCGCCGCTGGTGACGATCTCGCAGCCGGCCCAGATGATCCACGAACTCAAAGAGGGCGCCACCACGGCTGCGATGGCGTTGACGGTGCGCGACGACTACGCCGTGCGGCGCGCAACCCTGCACCTGACGCTGGCGCGCGGCAGCGGAGAGAACATCAAGTTCACCGACCGCGAGATGCCCTTGCCGGCGTCCAGCAACCCGAAAGTGCGCAACTGGTCGAAAGAATGGACCCTGGCGGAGCTGGGCATGGAGCCGGGCGACGAACTGTACTTTTTTGTCCGCGCAACCGACAACGCCGCGCGTCCGCACACGGTGCAGTCGCCGACCCATACGCTGCGCCTGCCGGCGCCCGAAGTGGAAGACGAGGAGGAAACCTCGGCCATGCCGATGCTGGTAAAACCCCAGAGCCTGCGCAGCCAGCGCCAGATCATCATCGACACCGAGCAGCTGATCGCCGACATGCGCGCGACCCGGATGAGCGCGGATGCGGTGCGCGAGCGCAGCGAGGCGATCGCCGCCGACCAGGGCCAGCTGCGCCGCCGCTACGGCCAGTTCCTGGGCGAGGAATCGACGCTGTTCGGCGGCGAGGAAGAGCATGACGAGCACGCGCAGTCCGATCAGCCGGGCAGCACCCAAGACGTGCTGCACCAGTACGGCCACGCCCACGACGAGGCCGAAAACGCGACGCTGTACGACGAAAAAACGAAAACGATCCTGCGCCGCGCCCTGGTCGCGATGTGGGACGCGGAAAAGTCGCTGCGCGCCATCACCCCGAAGACCGCGCTGGCGCCCGAACACAAGGCGCTGGCCGCGATCAAGGAGCTGCAGCAGGCCGACCGCATCTACCTGCACAAGACCGCGTTCGTGCCGCCGCCGATCAAGGAAGAGATCCGCATGACGGGCGACGTGGTCGGCGCGGCCAGCTACGGGCGCGAGCAGGCCGGCGCCGGCGAAGCGATTCCCTTGCCGCTGCGCGAACTGGTGGCGGCGCTCTCGAGCGAGGGCCCGCTGCCGGCCCTGTGGACGCGCACCGCCCACGACTGGGTGCGCGAGCGCCTGGCGAACGACGAACAGCGCCTCGGCGCCCAGCGCGCGATCCAGGACGTGGCGGACGGCTGCCTGCGCTGCCGTCCGGCGCTGCGCGCCTGGCTGCGCGCCGGCATTGCGCAGGCGCCGGTGCTGCTGCAGGCGAAACCGGTCGCGCAGACGCCGTTTACGCGGGCCTGGCGCGAAGGAGGGGGCAAATGATCGTCGCGATTGCACTCATCGGCGCGGCCAGCGTACTGCTTTACCTGTGGCGGCGGCGCTGGATCGACGCCGTGCTGGCGGCCATCGCCGCCACTGCGCTGGCGCTGCTGGCCGGCGGCGTGACCTTGCCCGGCGACGCTGGCACGACACTGGCGATCGACAGCGGCAAGCCGCCCGCATCATTAAAAGGCGTGCGCGCGCTGGAGCTGGAAGGTGACGGCTTGCGCGCCGCCGAATGGCAGGACCTGCCCGCGCGTCCGCTGGCGTGGACAGCACCCACAAGCGACACCCTGCGCCTCGCATTCCCGCGCCGCCTGCCGCTGGGCCGCATGTTCGCGCTGACGATAAAACGCACTGGCAAAGCGCCGGCACGCCTGCAACTGCTGGCCGAAAACGGCCAGGTGCTGG
>JAQGLR010000203.1 GCA_028292765.1 Massilia sp.
ACGGCCGGTAACGATCCACGGGCTGGAACTGGTCGAGTACACGGCGCCGATGCTCAAAATCCGCGTCACCTGCAGCAAGGGCACCTACGTGCGCGTGCTGGGCGAGGACATCGGCGCGGCCCTGGGCTGCGGCGCGCACCTGAACGCGCTGCGGCGCATCCAGGTCGGCGCATTGACTGCCGCGACGATGATCTCGCTGGAAGACTTGCAGGCGCATGCCGAGCCGCTGTCGCTGCTGGCGCCGGTCGACGCGCTGCTGGCGACCTTTCCGTCGGTCGAGCTGACGCCGGAACTGGCGAAGCGCTTCCTCAACGGCCAGCGCCTGGCGCTGGGCAAGGAAGCGGTGCTGGTGCCGCAAGAGCTGGGCAGGGTGCGCGTGTACATCGAGGGCAAGCTGCTCGGGACGGCGAACTTGCAGGAGTATGCGATCCTGGCGCCGGAACGCTTGATTGCGGCCGTGTAGGGTGGGCACAGGGTGCCCATCCTACAAACCGTTGAAAATGCGGACCTTTCTCGAGGTAAGCCTGCATTAACCTGCTATACTAGTCGGTTTCCGAAATTGGCAGCACCGTACACATCCGTACATCACGCAAAATCACGCTGAAATCACATGTCAAATACCAAACGCGCAATTCGTAATATTGCAATCATCGCCCACGTTGACCACGGCAAGACCACCCTCGTGGACATGCTGCTGCGTCAGTCCGGCACCTTCCGCGAGAACCAGGCCGTCGAAACGCGCGTGATGGACTCGAACGACCTCGAAAAAGAGCGCGGCATTACGATTCTGTCGAAGAACTGCGCGGTCGAGTACGAAGGCACCCACATCAACATCGTCGACACCCCTGGCCACGCCGACTTCGGCGGTGAAGTCGAGCGCGTGCTGTCGATGGTCGACTCGGTGCTGCTGCTGGTCGATGCGCAGGAAGGCCCGATGCCGCAGACCCGTTTCGTGACCCGCAAGGCGCTGGCCCTGGGCCTGAAGCCGATCGTCGTCGTCAACAAGGTTGACCGTCCCGGCGCGCGCGCCGAGTGGGCCATCAACCAGACCTTCGAACTGTTCGACAAGCTCGGCGCGACCGATGACCAGCTCGACTTCCCGATCGTCTACGCCTCGGGCCTGAACGGCTATGCCGGCCTGACCGAAGACGTGCGCAGCGGCGACATGAAGCCCCTGTTCGACGCCATCCTGCAGCACGTGCCTGTCCGTGACGACAATCCGGAAGGCCCGCTGCAGATGCAGATCACCTCGCTCGACTACTCGTCGTACGTCGGCAAGATCGGCATTGGCCGCGTCAACCGCGGCACCATCAAGACCGGCCAGGACGTCATCATCATGAACGGTCCTGATTCGACCCCGATCAAGGGCCGCATCAACCAGGTGCTGAACTTCAAGGGCCTCGAGCGCGTGCTGGTCGATGAAGCCGTCGCCGGCGACATCTGCCTGATCAACGGTATCGACGAAATCGGTATCGGCTCGACCCTGTGCGCACCGGATACCCCGGAAGCGCTGCCGATGCTGACCGTCGACGAGCCGACCCTGACCATGAACTTCATGGTCAACAACTCGCCGCTGGCCGGCCGCGAAGGCAAGTTCGTCACCAGCCGCCAGCTGCGCGAGCGCCTGGACCGCGAACTGAAGGCCAACGTCGCACTGCGCGTTTCCCCGACCGACGACGACACCGTGTTCGAAGTCTCGGGCCGCGGCGAGCTGCACCTGACGATTTTGCTGGAAAACATGCGCCGCGAAGGTTTTGAATTGGCCGTGTCGCGTCCGCGCGTGGTCTTCAAGATGGTCGATGGCGTGCGCCATGAGCCGTTCGAGAGCCTCTCGGTCGACGTCGAAGAAGTCAACCAGGGCGGCGTGATGGAAGAACTCGGCCGCCGCCGTGGCGACCTGCAGAACATGGAATCGGATGGCAAGGGCCGCGTGCGTCTCGAGTATCTGATCCCTGCGCGTGGCCTGATCGGCTTCCAGGGCGAATTCATGACCCTGACCCGCGGCACCGGCCTGATGAGCCACGTGTTCCACGAATACGCACCGGTCGACAACACCCGCGGTGAAATGGCCGGCCGCCGTAACGGCGTGCTGATCTCGCAGGATGACGGCGCTGCCGTTGCCTACGCCATCTGGAAACTGCAGGACCGCGGCCGCATGTTCGTGTCGCACAACGATCCGGTGTACGAAGGCATGATCATCGGCATCCACTCGCGCGACAACGACCTGGTCGTCAACCCGATCAAGGGCAAGCAGCTGACCAACGTGCGTTCGTCGGGTACCGACGAAGCCGTGCGCCTGGTGCCGCCGATCCAGATGTCGCTCGAGTACGCCGTCGAGTTCATCGAGGACGACGAACTGGTCGAGATCACGCCGAAGTCGATCCGCCTGCGCAAGCGCTATCTGAAAGAGCACGAGCGCAAGAAGGCCAACCGCGACGCGTAATCCTTCCGGGGACGCGCTCCGACAAGAAAACCCGCTGTTCGCAGCGGGTTTTTTTACGCCTGCGGCCTGGCGGCGGCAGGACCAGTCTGGCGCTGGCCCCAGCCAGGCGCAGGCTCATCGGTGCGCGCCCATGGAGCGGTGGTGGGTAACATGGCTTCATGCGCATCCTCTGGACTTACCTGAAGCCACACTGGCGCCTCGGCCTGCTGGCCCTGCTGTTCGCCGCCACCTCGCAGGTGCTGGCGCTGGTCGATCCGATCATTTTCGGCACCATCATCGACAGCGTCATCGGCCCGAAGCGCCTGCCTGACGCCGAACTCATGCCCTACGTGATGCGCTTGCTTGGCCTGGCGGTGCTGGTGGCCGTGCTGTCGCGGCTGGCCAAGGCGCTGCAGGAGTACGTGACGCGGCTGGTGGTGCAAAAGCTGGGCGTGGCGATCTTCAACGACGGCTTGCGGCACTTGCTGCGCCTGAAGTTCCAGGAATTCGAAGACCTGCGCAGTGGCGAGATGCTGTCCCTGCTGCAAAAGGTGCGCGCCGACAGCGAGCGCCTGATCAATACCTTCATCAACACGGCCTTCGCCGCGCTGGTCGGCGTCAGCTTCCTGACCTGGTATGCGGTCACCAAGCACTGGCTGCTGGTGCCGGTGTTCCTGGTCGGCGTGCTGGTGCTGGGCGGGCTGACCGGATTGCTCTCCCGCGAGATCAAGACCCAGCAGCGCTCGATCGTGCGCGAGACGAATCGCAATTCCGGCTTCATCACCGAGTCGCTGCGGAATATCGAACTCATCAAGAGCCTCGGGCTGACCTTCCCGGAAATCCGGCGGCTGCGCGGCCAGACCGATGCGATCTTTGCGCTGGAAATGGAGAAGGTCAAACGGATCAGGATGCTGTCGTTCTTGCAGGGCTCGACGCTCAGCCTGCTCCGGCTGGCGATCCTGTTTGCGCTCTTGTGGCTGATCTTTCGGGACGTGCTCACCACGGGCGAGCTGATCGCGATGCAGTTCATCTCGGTATCGATCTTCGCGCCGCTGCAGGAGCTGGGCAACATCATCCTGGCCCACCGCGAGGCGGAGGCGTCGCTGATCAATTTCAAGACCCTGATGGACAAACCGGTGGAACGGCGCCCGCCGGATCCGATCGATATCGGCCTACTTACCGAGCTGCGCTTTGTCGACGTGCGCTTTCGCCACAAGGGCGCGGGCGAAGACGCGCTGGCGGGCGTTTCGTTCGCCGCGAACCTGGGGCAGACGATCGCCTTCGTCGGGCCGTCGGGTTCCGGCAAGTCGACGCTGGTCAAGCTGCTGGTCGGGCTGTACACGCCGAACGGCGGCGAGGTGTCGTACAACGGCGTGCGGACTACCGACCTGCGCTTCAATCGCGTGCGGCGCCAGATCGGCTTCGTGACCCAGGAGACCTATCTGTTTGCCGGCACGATCCGCGACAACATCCGCTTCGTGAAGACCGACGCGAGCGACGAGGAGATCGTGACGGCGATGCGCCAGGCGGCGTGCGCCTACCTGCTCGAGCGCTCGCCGGAGGGCCTCGATACGGTGATCGGCGAGCGCGGCATGAAGCTGTCGGGCGGGGAAAAGCAGCGGCTGTCGATCGCGCGGGCGCTGGTGCGGCGGCCGGCGCTGCTGATTTTCGATGAGGCTACCTCCGCGCTCGACTCGATCACCGAGGAGCAGATTACCAATACGGTGCGCGAGATATCGAGAGGGGCGGCGCAGATGACGATCCTGATTGCGCACCGGCTGTCGACGGTGATGCATGCCGATACGATTTTCGTGCTGGAGAAGGGGAGTGTGGCGGAGAGCGGGACGCACGCCGAGCTGGTCGAGGCGCGCGGCTTGTATTACGCGATGTGGCGGCAGCAGATCGGGGAGAGGCCGGTGCCGGCCCCTTAGAGCGCCTAACAAAACCGCCATGGCTGCGTTGTATTCGTCTCGCCGTACTAGCGTACTGTCTTCGCCGATGCGCCTTGCCCTGACGGTTTTGTCAGACGCTCTTAACGCATCCCCAGCAGCGCCAGCACCCGCTCGCGGCTGACGCCGACGAGGGCCGACGTGATCGCCAGCAGCGAATTGTAATCGTGGCTGATGGCGGTGGATGCAAAGTCCTGCGCCGTCAGCGCCAGGGCTTCCGCGCTCAGTTCCGGCTGGGCGGCGCGCTGGGCGGCGACGGTCAGGGCTGCGCCGGCGGCAGCCTGGGAACGGCGCACGCGGTCGAGTGCGTGCACCACTTCGCGCAGGCTCTGGCGCAGCGCGTCGGGGTTGCCGGTGCCCAAGTCCTGCAGTTTCAGATCGGGCGACAGCGCTTCGGTCGCGACGCGGCCGCGCCCGGAGATGGCGATGCTGTCGCGCACCGCCGGCCAGTTCGCCTCAGCCGTGCTGAATTCGATACGGCCCTGGCCGTCCAGGCGGGCGCGCACATTCAGCGGGGCCAGGGTGCGGTCGAGGCGTCCGGCGATCTGCTCGGGTGTCATGCCGGGCTCGATCGCCGCCGCCAGTTGCGGGCCGCCGGCGCCGCCGATCGAGAACGCCAGCGACAGGGGCGCGGCCGCCTGCAGCATGCCCGCCTCGAGCCCGCTGACACGGAAGCGCTGCTGCGCGGGTGCGCCATCGGAAAACGCCAACTGTGCATCGACCGAACCGCCGGCGCGCACGCTGCGCGCGGCAATCGAGGCGGCGAGCTGGCGTGCCCGAACTTCGAGGTCGCGCGCGCCGCTCGTCATGCCGGCCAGCTTCGCGCTCAGGGCGGCCTTGACCGACTCGAGCTCGCGGGTGACCTGGTTGAGGTAATCCTGCGCCTGCTGGGCACTGGCGACGTCGCCTTGCAGGCGGGTGTCCCAATCGAGCTTGCTGCGCCGTGCGGGTGGCTGCGCGGCGGTACGCGCAGCCGGGCGCGCCTCCGCGAGCTTGCCGGGATCGTTTGCTACGGGCTGGGTGCGCACGGGCGCCGGCGCGGTCCTGGCGGGAACGATGCCGGCGCCGGTGTGGAGCGTGCCGATCGTCGTCGGCGGGGGTGTGGTGCGGAGCGTGGTGTCCATCGATTACAGGGCGGAGAACAAGGACAGGGTGCCGATCCGGCCGTAGGCCTTGTAGGTGGCCTGCAGCGCCGTCGAGTAACCGTTCAGCTCGGTGGCGGCGACGCCCATGTCGAGCTGGCCGATTTCAGTGATCGCCATCTGGTTCGACAGGCTGACGTTGCCGTGGTTGGCCGCCAGCGTGTCGAGGATCTTCTGGGTGCCGCCCAGGACTGCGATCTTGCCGGAGACCAGGTCAAGCGCCGTGTCGAGGCTGCCCAGGGTCGTTACCAGCCTGGTGCGGGTGTCCGGGTTGTTGACGTCCAGGTTGCCCTTGTCGAGCCAGTCGATGGCCGCGTCGAGGTCGTTGAGCAGGACCTCCAGGCCCTTCATGTTCTCGTTGGCAACCTGCGTCAGGCCGTTGCCGACCACCACGTGCTGTTCATTGGGGTTGCCGCCGAATTCATAACGCTTGCCGGGGGCGGCCTTGGGGTCGTATTCCATGGTCTTCGCCGAGGTCCTGGTGCCGGAGAAGAGGTAGCTGCCTTCCTGGTCGACCGTGTTGGCGCTGAATGCAAGGCTGTCGCGCAGCGCTCGAAGCGGGCTGATCATGGCCTTCAGGTCGTCCGGCGTATTGGCGCCGTCGAGTGCCCAGACGATCTGGTCGCGGCCGGACGTGATGTTGTTGACCATGCTGCTCATGTAGCTTTCGGTCTTCGTCAGGCGGATCTTCACCGTGGCGATGTTGTCGCGGTACTGGGTGAGGGCCGCTTCCTCGCGCTGCAGCCGCGAAATGCGCACGCTGTCGATCGGGTCGTCGGACGGCACGAGGAGGCGCTTGCCCTCGGCCATCTGCTGGGTGAGTTTGCTGAGGCGCTCCTGGTTCAGCTGGAGCGACTTGTTCATGTTCGACTGGTACTGGGCGGTGGCGATACGCATGATTGATCCTTAACCCATCATCGCCAGCGTGGCGTCGAACAGGGAGTTAGCAACCGACATGACTTTCATGTTGGCCTGGTACATGTTCTGGTATTCGATGAGGTTGACGGCTTCCTCGTCCTGGTTGACGCCGCTCGTGGCCTGCCAGTCGTCGACCGCGTGGGTACGCATGGTGTTGGCGGTGGCCAGCGCCGCCTGGTTCTGCTGGCTCAGCACGCCGAGCTTGCCGACCAGCTGGGTGTCGGCGTCGCCCAGCATCGCCGTGCTCTCATCCTTGAATGTGATCGTCGCGCTGTTGATCAGGAGCAGTTTCTGCAAGGTGCCCGTATCGCCATCCGCGCCGTCGCTGGAGAATGCCAGGTCGGCCGGCACCAGACCCGCCGCAACAGTCAATATGTTGGTCGCTCCCGCGTCGAACACGAACAGTTTCTTGCCGTCGGGCTTGTTTGACTTGCTTTTCAGCACGTAGCCATCGGCAAGCTTCTCGTTGACCTGCGCCGCCAGCTCTTTCGCAATGGCGGCCACGTCGTCCTGCATCGCCGTGAGCGTGCCGCTCTCGTAGACGGACAGGCCGCCGAGCTGGCCGCCGAGCTGTTCAGCATTCAGGTCGTAGGGCTTCGATGTGGGGGTCGGTGCGAACTCGAGGGAAAATTTCTGGCCGGCGCCGGCGCCGGTGGCGTTCAGCTTGCCGGCGATGTTGCCGATCACCAGCGCCTGGCCGGTTTTCAAGGAGATGTCGCGCACGCCGCCGGGCTGCTCCGACACTTCCAGCGCCACCTGGCCGGCCAGCTCGTCAATCGCGAGGTCGCGCGCGTCGATCAGGCTCGAGACCGAGGCGCCGACGGCGTTGCCTTGCGTGATGCGGGCGTTCAGGGCGGCGATCTTGCCGATGTTGGCATTGGCCGACTCGACGATGGCGCTGCGCTGCTGGGTGATCGACATGCGCTGGGCGGTGAAGACGTTGTTCAGGCTGTTGAAGCGCTGGGCCAGCAGGCCCGATGCAGTCAGCACCTGCTGGCGCAGCGGGGTCGAGGTGGCGCTGTCGCCGGCGACCGCGTTGAGCGCGGCGAAGAAGCCGTCGACCGCGGTCGACAGGCTGGCCGTCTGGTCGCCCATCACGCGCTCGAGCTGGGTCAGGTAGGGTTGGGTTTGCGAATATTGCCCGGTCTCGGCCGCCGCGCGCCACATCTGCTGGCTCTTGTAACCGTCGGAAAAACGGATCAGCGAGCTGACCTGCACGCCATTGCCGACGGCCTTGCCACTGGAGTCCGCGCCGACGGCGGAGAGCAGCGCGGCCTGGCGCGTATAACCCTTGGTCTGCAGGTTGGCGATGTTCTGGCTGGTGGCCGAGAGCGCGAGCTGGGAAGCAAGCGCGCCCGACAGTGCGTTGGTCAGGATGGTCATGGCGGGGGTCTTTCTCGAGAAACTGGGGGCTACTGTATACAGGCGACCAGTTGCTTTGGATTATTAAGTTTTGCCAGGAGTAATTGATGCGGGAGGAAGGGCGGCGGGCAATAACTGGCGCAGGATGGCGTCGGCGACGCCGAAGGCGCGCTGGCCGGCCATCTGCCTGGCGAGGATGCCGTCGGCCATGTCCTGCATGTCCTGGTTGACGCGGTCCTTGAAGACGCTGTCCTCGCCGGCCATTTCGCGGGTGGTGGCGCGCATGTCTTTCAACATCTGCGAGATGAAGAAGCTTTCGAACTCGACCGCGGCCCTGGTGGCTTGCGCGACGTAGGCCGGATCCGGTGTGTCCTCGGCAGCGGGAGCAACGGCGCCGGGGGCAGCGTTGGCGCGGCCGGGCAGCGGTAGTAAGTTGTCCATCCGCAGGTTGTTCTTCGTTTCCATCAGATCACCACCAGTTCGCCTTCGATCGCGCCGGCCTGGTCGAGCGCCTGCAGGATCGCCATGATGTCGTCCGGCGACGCGCCGAGGCTGTTGACGACGTCGATAATCGTTTGCAGTCTGGCGCCGGCCGGCCAGCGGAACATCTGGCCCGAGCCCTGGTCCACGGACACCTGCGACTGCGGCGTGACCGCCGTCTGGCCGCGCGACAGCGGGCCCGGCTGGCTTACCCTTGAACTTTCGGAAATCACGACTTTCAGCGCGCCGTGGGTGACGGCGGCCGACTTCACGCGCAGGCCGTCGGCAATCACGACGGTGCCGGTGCGCGAATTGAACACGACCTTCGGCACCTCGATCCCGGCTTCCACCGGGATGTTTGACAGCTTGGCGACAAAGGCGACGCGCGCGGTCGGGTCCGATGGCGCGATGACTTCGACGCTGGTGCCGTCGGCGGTGGTGGCCACCGGGCCGAAGCGGCGGTTGATCGCCTCGACGACGTTGGTTGCGGTCTCGAAATGCGGGTGGCGCAGGCGCAGCAGCACTTGCGGGCGGGTGGCGAAGTCGGTCGCGATTTCGCGCTCGATCATGGCGCCGTTCGGGACGCGGCCGGTGGTCGGGGTATTCACCGTCACCGAGGAGCCGCTCCTGCCCGAGGCGGAGAGCCCGCCGACGACCAGGTTGCCCTGGGCCAGCGCATAGACTTCGTTGTCGGCTGCGCGCAGTTGCGTGAGCAGCAGGGTGCCGCCGCGCAGGCTCTTGGCGTCGCCCAGCGAGGAGACGGTGATGTCGATCGCCTGGCCGCGGCGATAGCCCGGCGGGAACACGGCCGAGACCATGACGGCGGCGACGTTCTTGTTCTTGGCGTCCTCGCCTTCCGGCAACTTGACGCCGAATTGCTTGAGCATGTTCAGCACCGACTGGCTGGCGAACTTCAC
>JAQGLR010000208.1 GCA_028292765.1 Massilia sp.
AGATCGTGAGCATGGTGCTGGTCGGAAAGGTCAACCGCGACCTCGTCGCGACGATCAACCGCGAGGTGCTCGAAGAGCCGGTCGCGGTCGGCGTTTCGGGCGAGGATGGCGGGCTGCTCACGGTCACGCCGCGCGACGGCTCGTTGGGCTTCGTCGGCGACGTCGAGAGCGTCCGTGCGGGATTGCTCCACCAATTGCTCGACGACGGCCTGACCCCGGTCGTATCGACAGTCGGCGCCGACGCGACCGGCCAGCCCTATAACATCAACGCGGACGAAGCGGCGCGGGCGATCGCCGTGGCGATGGGCGCCGAGAAGATCGTCTATCTCACCGCCGCGCCGGGGCTGATGGAGGACGTCAACGATCCCGACAGCCTGATCCGCCGCCTGAGCTGCGCAGAGCTTCGCGAGCGCATCGAGCATGAGAGCGTGAGCGCCGGCATGATCCCGAAGCTCCGCTCCTGCGCCGATGCGTGCGACGCCGGCGTCGGCACCGCGCATATCATCGACGGGCGGGTGCCGCATGCGCTGCTGATCGAGCTGCTGACCGACGAGGGGGTGGGGACGATGATCAAGCGGGAGCGCGACTGGTGAGCCGGGATCTGCTGACGATCCGGGCGCTCGATCGCGCTTCGCTGAGCCGCATTCTCGATCTATCGACGGGCGACGCCCATGGCCGGCCGCTTGCCGGCAAAGGCGTCGCTTTGGTCTTCGAAAAGCCGAGCGCGCGGACGCGCAACTCGATGGAAATGGCCGTCGTGCAGCTCGGCGGCCATCCCGTCTATATCCATAAGGACGAGGTCGGGCTCGGCACGCGCGAAAGCGCCGAGGACGTCGCCCGAACGCTCGCCTGCTATCATTCGCTGATCGCGGCGCGGGTGATGGACCACGGCCATCTCGACCAGCTGGCGGCCGCCGTGGACGTGCCGGTGCTCAACATGCTGTCGGACAGCGATCATCCGCTCCAGGCGCTGGCGGATCTCCTCACCGTCAAGCAATTGCGCGGCACGCTCGACGGCGCGCGCATCGCTTATATCGGCGATGCCAACAATGTCGCGCGCTCGCTGGCGCAGGGCTGCGCCTTGCTCGGCATAGAGCTTCGCGTCGCGAGCCCTGACGGCTACGGCTTCTCGCCCGAGGAACTCGGCGGCTTCGGTGCGGCGGTGACGCAGACTGGCGATCCAGCCGAGGCGGTCAAAGGCGCGCAGTTCGTCTACACCGATGTCTGGGTGTCGATGGGCCAAGATGACGAGGCCGAGGCGCGCAACACGGCGCTCGCCCCCTATCGCGTCGACGAAAGGCTGATGGCGCAGGCGGACGACGCCTGGTTCCTGCACTGCCTGCCGGCCAAGCGCGGCCATGAAGTCACCGACGGCGTGATGGACAGCGCCAGGAGCGCGGTCTGGCGCCAAGCCGAAAACCGGATGCACACCGCGCGCGGCGCGATGGCGTGGATGCTCGCATGATCGAGACGTTCGGCACTGCCACCCCGTCCCGCGCGCGTCGGCAGAAGGCGATTTCGGAGCTGATCCGCGGGCAGTCGATCGCCAGCCAGGAGGAAGTGACCGAAAAGCTCGCCTCGCTCGGCTTCGCCGTGACCCAGGCGACAGTGTCGCGCGATCTCGAGCAACTCGGCGCGGTCAAGGTCAAGCGCGGCGGCGTGCTTGGCTATGCGCTGCCCGAACAGTTTGCGGAGAGCGACTGGTCCGCCGACCGGCTGGCTCGGATCCTGAGCGAATGGGTGCAGTCGGCGGAAGCGGCGGGCAACATCATCGTGCTCAAGACGCCGCCCGGCTCGGCGCACCTCGTCGGCTCGGCGATCGACCATGCCGGCCCACCCGAAATCGCCGGCACCGTGTCCGGCGACGACACTTTGTTTCTTGTCGTGCGCGACGGCTATCCAATGGACGTCGTGCTGCACCGTTTCCGCGCGCTCGCGGGCCAGGAGTAAATATGAGCGATACCAAGCGGAGGAAGGTCGTGCTGGCTTATTCAGGCGGCCTCGACACCTCGATCATCCTCAAATGGCTGCAGACCGAATATCGCGCCGAGGTGATCACCTTCACCGCCGATCTCGGCCAAGGGGAAGAACTGGAACCGGCGCGCCAGAAGGCGCTCAAGTTCGGTATCAAGAAAGAAAACATCTATATCGACGACGTCCGCGAGGAATTCGTGCGCGACTTCGTCTTCCCGATGTTCCGCGCGAACACCGTCTATGAAGGCGAATACCTGCTCGGCACGTCCATCGCCCGCCCGCTGATCGCCAAGCGGCTGATCGAAATCGCGCGTGAAACCGGCGCGGATACCATCTCGCACGGCGCCACCGGCAAGGGCAACGACCAGGTGCGTTTCGAACTGGGCGCCTACGCGCTGATGCCCAACGTGAAGATCATCGCGCCGTGGCGCGAATGGGATCTGCTGTCGCGCGAGAAGCTGCTGAAATACGCCGAAGACGCCGGCATCGAGATCGACATGAAGCACAAGAAAGGCGGCGCGCCCTACTCGATGGACGCCAACCTGCTGCACATCAGCTTCGAAGGCCGCCATCTCGAAAACCCGAGCGCGGAAGCCGAGGAAGCGATGTGGCGCTGGACCGTCAGCCCCGAAGCCGCTCCCGACGAAGCCGAATATCTCGACATCGAATATGAAAAGGGCGACATCGTCGCGCTGAACGGCAAGCGGCTCTCGCCCGCCGCCGTGCTCACCGAACTCAACCGCCTCGGCGGCAAACATGGCATCGGCCGCCTCGACCTGGTCGAGAACCGCTATGTCGGCATGAAATCGCGCGGCTGCTACGAGACCCCCGGCGGCACCATCATGCTGCGCGGGCATCGCGCCATCGAATCCATCACGCTCGACCGCGAAGTCGCGCACCTGAAGGACGACCTGATGCCGCGCTACGCCAGCATGATCTATAACGGCTACTGGTGGGCTCCGGAACGGGTGGCGCTGCAGACGCTGATCGACCATACGCAGCAGTGCGTCAACGGCTGGGTGCGCGTCAAGCTGTACAAGGGCAACGTGATCGTGGTTTCGCGCGACTCCAAGACCGATTCGCTGTTCGACATGAACATCGCGACCTTCGACGAAGACGGCGGTGCGTACAACCAGGCCGACGCCGGTGGCTTCATCAAGCTCAATGCGCTGCGGATGCGGATTGCGGCCAAGGCGCGCGCCAAGCGCGGGCAGTAAGCGCGCGTCGCTTGAAGCAGAAGCCGCCTCCGGGCGGCTTTTTTGCATCCCTACAAATACCCCATGATCGACGTCACGATCTGCGCCGTGGATGCCTGCGCCGGAATCATCGACCAGCGGTCGCGCCCGTCGTGGCCGATGCGCACCATGCCCGTGTGCTGCCTCAGGTCGGCGTCGGTCACCGGGTTGGCGTTATAAAACCCCAGCTTGAAGCGCAGCAGCTCGACGTCGCGCGGTTGGCCCGTAAGGAAGGTCCAGCCACCCTCGATGCCGTACTTGTCCATGTAGCGGCGCAGGTCGGCCGGTTTGTCGATGGCCGGCTGCAGGGTCAGCGAATACATGAAGACGTCGCGCCCGATCCGGCCGCCCAGCGTCTCCTGCACCCGTAGCAGGTTTGCCGTGTTCGGCGGACAGATGTTGGCGCAGTTCGCGTACATCATGTTCAGCACGACCAGGCGCCCCTTGACCAGGTCGTTATAGAAATGGACGTCGCGCCCGTCGTGCGTTTGCAGCAGCACGTCGGGCAGGCGGTTCGGTGCCGCGCCCGGCGTCCGCCTGGAACGGTTTGCAGCCGCCCTTGCCAGTGGGCTGGCGAGCGGCGCGGCGGCCGCCATCGCCAGGAAAGATCTGCGTGTATGCATGGTGATTCCCCTCGTTTCGAATAGTGTGACGTCCCGCTCAAGCCACGACGTCGAAGCGCACCATCATGTGGTGATCTTCGTGCACGGTGTTATGGCAATGCATGATGTATTTGCCGACGAAATCGTCGAAGCAGATCAGGATGCGCACGACTTCCCCGGGCTTCAGTTCGAACACGTCCTTGCGCCCGCGCTCGTGCGGCGGCGGCGGCAAGCCGTTGCGCGTCAGGATGCGCGCCTCCTCGAAGTGGATGTGTATCGGGTGGTGCCAGCTGCCCTTGCCCTGGAGCTCCCAGATCTCGTCCACGCCGCGCTTGATGATGGTGGCCGGCCTGTTGATGTCGAACAGGCGGCCGTTGATCGTCCACTGGTCGTTCTCGCGGTCGAACTCCCACCTCCTGACCCGCACGTTCTTCGGTATCACGGGCGGCGCCAGCGGGCGCAGCACGGCAGGTACCTGGCTCAGGTCCGGTTCGTCCGGCTCGCGGTCGACGTCGAAGCGCAGGATCTGGGTACCCGGGCTGAGCAGAAGCCCGGTCGGACCGCGACCATCGAGGTGCTGCAGGCGGTTGACGAAGTAGACCTTGCTGCCGAGCGGGAACTTCGAAAAATCGACGATGATGTCGCCCCGTTCGGCGTTCGCCAGGCGCAGTTTGTCCACCTCGAGCGGCGCCGGCAGCAGGTTGCCGTCGTTGGCGATGTGGAGGAACTTCTGCTCCTTGCCATCATGCACCAGGTAGAACTGGTAGAAACGCACCGCGGAACCGTTCAGGCAGCGGAAGCGGTACTTGCGCCGCGCCACGGAAAAATAAGGTTGGATTTTGCCGTTGACGAGGAACTTCTCGCCAACGATGCCTTCCGGGTCGAACTGGTTGAAGTAGAGGTAGCCTCCCGAGTCAAAGGACCGGTCCTGGAAGACGAGCGGGATGTCGTACTTGCCGACGCCACTCGGCAGGCGCAATGCGCCCCGCGTTGTGTCGCGCTCGTCGCCGGTATCGACGCCGTCGAAGATCAGGTAAAAGCCTGCCAGCCCCCGGTACACGTTGGCCGAGGTAAATTCCATGCGGTGGTCGTGATACCACAGCGTGCCGAGCGCAGCGGCCGGGTCGCCGTCGGAATCCGGAAAGTCTGAAGTGTTGGACAGCTTGTTCGGGTAGTGATGGTCCTTGTAGCGGCCGGCGCGCGTGAGCGTCGGGCCATACTTGTCGCGACTGTAGTAGTCGCCCGGAAAACCATCGCTTTCCGATGGCGTATGGCCATTGTGCAGGTGGGTCGAAATTTCGGGCGAGCCGAACCCCCGGTGATCGTCCGGCAGGTCGTTCTCAATGCGCACCAGGACCGGCTCGCCATAGCGCACCACAAGAGTCGGCCCGGGCGTCACCCCGTCATAGCCCCATATTCTTTGCCCGGGCAGGTTGGGGTGAAAGGAATGGTCTTCTTCCCGCACGCGCAGCTCGTAAAATTTGCGCGGCGGATACCGCTCCCATACCTGGTGCGGCGGGCGGCCGGCCTCGTCCTTGCCGGCTTCGCGCGTCGGCTCCGGGCTCAGGCTGCTTTCTTCCTCCTTCACCCGCGGAATCGGCAGCTCCACCATGAAAGGCGGTGTGGCGGGGCCCCTGACGGCCGTGCTCTTCATGAAATCGAGGCGCACGTCAGTCGTCGGCAGGGGCACCTTGCCCGCCGGCGCCGAGCTACCCGGCGTGCCCGCCTTTGCGTTCGTTCCGCCCGGTGCAGGGGGCGCAGTGCCGGCAGGCGCCGGCACCAGCCCGCTCAGTTCCAGTGTCGCCTGCGCCGCCAGCGCTGCGGCGCCGGCGGCGGCCAGCGAAGCGCCCAGCAGGCGCCGCTTCGGCTGGCCGGGCGCATCGTACTCGTCGTTATTGTCATGGATCGATTTCATCGCACTCTCCGGGACTTGTTCGAAAAAAGCTTGCTGTCGTCATGCGACGGCGGGCCGGCATGCGCCCATGCGCATCCTTGCGCGCCGGGTACTGCGATGGTGCGGCGCTCGCCGACACGGCCGGCAAGGCCAGCGCCCCTTTCCTGGCGGCGGCAGTGCGACTGGAGGCGATGTCCCGCGCCGTATTCGCCGTGCTGCTCGTGTTCGCCCGCTGGCCATCGGTTGCCGGCTCGACGCCGCTCCCTGCTCCTGCTCATCCATGCTTTCTCCTGTCCTCTCCTGGTCCGCCCTACATCTGGCGCCCGGCCTTGCGGATCGTGGACATCACCGGATCGACCAGGTATTGCAGCGGCGTCTGGCTGGCGCCGTCGATATACACCTCGGCCGACATGCCGGCTTGCAGCTTGATGCCGCGTGCAGCGCTGAGGGACCCCTCGCTGGCCGCCACCAGCACGCTGAAATAGGCCTGGCCCGTGGCCTTGTCGACCAGCCGGTCGCCCGATATATAGGTCACCTCGCCCTCGACCATCGGGGCGCTGCGGTACTTCAGGGCAGTGAACTTGATGCGCGCCTTTTGGCGCAGGTGGACGTGGTTGATTTCTTCCGGACGAATATGCGCCTCGAGCATGAGGCGCGCGTCCGAGGGGACGATCTCGGCGATCGATTCGCCCGGGCGCAGGATCGCGCCCGGTGACGTAAACTTCAGGTCGATGATTTCGCCGCCCGCCGGCGCGACCACCACCTGGCGGCTGGCGGCGTCGTTCGTCTTGCGCATTTCCTGGTCGATGTCGGTCAAGCGCGCGACGCTCGCCTTGACCTCGTCGCTGGCGCTTTGCATATAGGCGTTCTGCAGCGAACGGATGCGCAGGTCGATGTCGGCGATGCGCTGGCCGGCGCGCGCCAGCTCCGAGCGCCGCTCGTCGACCTTCGCGGCGTAGTCGGCCACGGTTGCCTCGAGCTGCCCCAGCTTGGCGCTGGAGATGAATTTGTCCTTGTGCAGGCCCCGGTTCAGTTCGAGGTCCTGGCGCTGCAAGGCCAGCGAGCGCTCGGTGTTGGCAATCTGCGCGCGCAGCGACTCGACCTCGCTGGCCACCTGCGCGCGCTGCGCACGCATCAGCGCAACTTCACTGTCGAGCGAGGTGCGGCGGCTGGCAAACAGGCTGTTCTCCTTGGCGACCGCTTGCTGGACGCGTGCGTCGCCCCGCGCCGACGCCAGCAGGTCGTCGGGCAGGTGCATGCTGCCCGAGCGCAGTTGCTCGCTCTCGAGGCGCGCAAGGGTGGCCCGTTCGACCACGGCGCGGTAAGCGAGCCGATTGCGGTCGGCATCGACCCCGACATCGCCCAGCACCAGCACCGGTTCGCCGGCGCGCACGCGCTGGCCGTCGCGAACCAGCACCTGGCGCACGATGCCGCCCTCGAGGTGCTGGATCGGGCGCCGGTTCAGGTCGACCTTCACATAGGCCGGCGCCACCACCGCCATCGACAGCGGCGCGGCGCAGGTCCACACCGCGAGCGGCACCAGCGCCGCGTAAAACACCCGCATGCCGAGGCGGCTCAGGCGGCGTCCCTGGTCGCGCGTTGTCGTCATGGCGCCGTCCACCAGTTCGTTCACTGCGATTGCGTTACTCATGCTCGTCTCTCCTTATCCTGCAACCGCGGCGCTGGCGGTATCGGCCACCACCTGCGCCTGGCGCGTCATTTCTTTCATCACTTCGCCGGCAGCGCCATAGCGCTTCACACGGCCCGCTTCCAGCACCAGGATTTTCGTGACGTGCGCGATCAGGGAGGGCCGGTGCGTGATGATGACCGTCGTCACGCCCTCTCCGCGCAGGCCGCTGACCGCCTGCGCCAGGGCCATTTCGCCGGCCCCATCCAGGTTCGAGTTCGGCTCGTCCAGCACCACCAGGCGCGGATTGCCGTATAGCGCACGCGCCAGGGCGATGCGCTGGCGCTGGCCCGGCGACAGGCGCAGGCCGCCCTCGCCCACCGGCGTGTCGTACCCTTGCGGGAACTCGTTGATCATGTCGTGGGCGTTGGCGCGCTGCGCGGCCCGGATCACGCGTTCGGAGTCGACCGCATCGAGGCGCGCGATGTTGTCGGCAACGCTGCCGTCGAACAGCTCCACGTCCTGCGGCACGTAGCCGATCCACTGGCCGAGCTGGGCGCGGTTCCAGTAAGCGACGTCGGTGCCGTCGAGGCGCACGGTGCCGGTGCTCGGCGCCCAGACCCCGATCAGGAGGCGCGCCAGGCTTGACTTGCCGGCCGCGCTGGCGCCGATGATGGCCAGCGACTCGCCGGCTTCGAGGTTCAGGGCCAGGTTGTAGAGCACCGGTTTGCCGGAACCGGGCGCGCGGAAGGACAGGCTTTCGACCGTCAGGCGCCCCGTCGGACAGGGCAGCTCGACCTGCTTGGCGGAATCGGGAAAGTCGCGCGACAGGGCGTCGAGCCGGCGGTAGGCGGCGCGGCCGTCGGCGAGCGCCCGCCAGCTCCCGACCAGCTGTTCGACCGGTTGCAAGGCCCGGCCAAGCAGCACGGTGGTGGCGATCATGATGCCGGCCGACGCCTCCTGGCTGATGACCAGCCAGGCGCCCAGCGCCAGCAGCAGGATCTGGATCGCCTGGCGCAGGCAGCGCGTCAGCGCCGTGAACACGACGCTGCTGCGGCCGGCGCTGGCCTGCAGCATTGCCACCTCGCCCTGCAGTGCGCGCCAGCGGCCCAGCAGCCTGCCGGTCATGCCCAGCGCCTGCAGGATTTCCGCATTGCGGAGCGAACTTTCGACGTATTTTGTAGCGCGCCGCCCATCCTGCTGCAGGCCTTCGATCGCTCCCTGGCTGATGCGGTGGTTCAGCCATGCGATTGCCAGCATCAAGGCCACAGCGGCCACGGCCGCAAGGCCCAGTGCCGGGTGGAAGCCCCAGATCAGCGCCAGGAACAGCGGCGCCCAGGGCGCATCGAACAGCGCGGCCAGCGCATTCGATGCCAGCACGTTCTTCAGCGTGGCCAGGTCGCGCATGCCTTCGCCGATGCCGGCGTTGGGCATGCGGGCGGCGCGTTCGACCAGCGTTTCCACGACCGGGCGCGCGAGGCGCTCGTCGACGATGGCCGCCAGCACGCCCTGCAGGCTCTGGCGCACGTAATCGAGCAGCAGCATGATCAGCATCGCCACTCCGGTCCCGGCAAGCAGCACCAGCAGGGTTTCGTGGCTGTTGGTCGTCAGGACCCGGTCGAATACCTGCAACATGAACAATGCCGGCACCAGGTACAGCAGGTTGACGCAAAAGGAAAACAGGCCCATGTAGCCAAGCAGGGGCCGCAGCTCTCGCCAGATGATATTCATGCAGGTCTCCAGGACGAATTGACTACAGCGGCGAAACAGGGGCGTTGCGGGCAGGCCGGCGCGCCGGCGCCAGGCTGGAGCGGGTCCGCGCAGGTCGAGCATGGCCGGCATGGCGGGCGTGCGCGCGGTCTGGCAGGGGTATTGGCATGGTGCTCTCCGGGGACGTGTCTTTTTGAGCATTGTTGTTGCGGTGTTGCGTGGACCGGCGCCGTCACGGGAACGGCATCCGGTCCTTGCACTACAAGTGCTTGCTACAAGGCTTCCAGCCGCGACGCTTACACGGCCAGCAGTTCTCCCTGCGCGGCCACGATGGCGGATGCGGCCAGGGCGGCTGCCGGCCCGGCCAGCACGAAGTCCTCGATCGTGATCGTCGTATGGTCCGTGACGCCCTGCAGCAGGAAGGTGCCCATGGTGCCGATCGTCACGCGCACGTCGTTGCCGCTGTCGGCAATGGTGACGGTGTCCGGGGCAAAAGTGGCTGCCGTGATGCCCAGTCCCGAGATGTCGAGCAAGTCCTGGCCCCCCAGCGGATTGGCATCGAAGCCACCGGCGATCGTGTCGGAACCGAAGCCTGGCGCCGCGAACACGAAGATGTCGTTGCCGGCGCCCCCGTCCAGCCGGTCGTTGCCGGCGCCTCCCTCCAGCCGGTCGTTTCCGTCCATTCCGCGCAAGATGTCACTCCCGGTGTGCCCTTTCAGGTAGTTGTCCAGCGCGTTGCCGGTGAGGGAAGCGAGGCTGCTGGTCTGGATCGCATTCTCGACATTGGCGCCAAGGATGAAGCTGCTCGAGGTCGACAGCACGGTATCGATGCCCGCGCCCGCCTCTTCGACGACGGAATCGGTGGTGCTGCCGACAACATAGGTGTCGTTGCCCATGCCGCCGATGAGCGTGTCGCTGCCGCTTCCGCCATTCAGGGTGTCGTTGCCGTCGCCGCCGGTCATCGTGTTGTTCGACCCGTTACCCGTGCCGGAAAAATTGCCGCTGCCGGTGTACTCGAGATTTTCCACATTGTTGCTCATCGCATAACTGCTGGCCGACACCCGCACCAGGTCGATGCCCCAGGCGGCGCCCGTGCTCTCCGTGATCAGGTCGCCTACGTTGTCGACCAGGTAGACATCATTGCCGGCCCCGCCCGTCATGCGGTCAACCCCGAGTCCACCGTCGAGGACATCGTCGCCGGCGCCGCCCAGGATCGTGTTGGCGGCGTCGTTGCCTGTGCCGACAAACTGGCCGCTGCCGATGAAGGTCAGGTTCTCCAGGTCAGCCTCCAGGACGAAGGTCGCGAGGGTGGTGCGCACCGTGTCGGTGCCCTGGCCGGGCAGCTCGACGATGGCGTCGAATGCTTCGTCGACGACATAGGTGTCGTTCCCGCGCCCCCCCGCCATCCAGTCCACGCCAGCCCCGCCGTCCAGGGTGTCGTTGGCGCTGCCGGCGCCGCCCTCGAGCCGGTTGGCAAGCGCATTGCCGGTGCCGCTGAAGCTTGCGCTGCCGGTAAAGCTGAGGTTCTCGACATTGTCGCCCAGGGTGTAGCTCGTCAGGGAAGTGCGGACGATGTCGTCGCCCTCGCCCCCGAGCTCGTTCACGACATCGAGCCTTGTATTGACGACATAGGTATCGTTGCCGCTGCCGCCGATCATCTCGTCGTTGCCGGCGCCGCCGTCGAGATAATCGTTGCCCAGGCCGCCTTCCAGCGCATCGTTGCCGCTTTGGCCACGCAGCGTGTCGTGGCCGTCCAGGCCGACAAGCTGGTCGCTGCCGCCTGAACCGCCGTCCAGCACGTCGTTGCCAAGGCCGCCGGTAATGCTGTTGTCGATGGCGTTGCCGGTGCCGGTGAAGTTGCCGGTGCCGGTGTACTCCATCATCTCAACGTTCAAGTCCATCGTGCGCGAGCCGAGCGCCGTACGGATCAGGTCGATACCTTCATTGGCCAGTTCGGTTACCCGGTCGCCGCTCTCGGACACGATGTACGTGTCGTCGCCCAGGCGGCCGATCAGGGTATCGCTGCCGCCGGCGCCATCGAGCGTGTCGTTGCCGTTGCCGCCAGTGATCGTGTTGGCCGACGCGTTGCCGGTGCCGGTAAAGTTGCCGGTCAGTCCCGAGAAGGTGAGGTTTTCCAGGTTGTCGGCCAGGATGCGCGCCGCCAGCGTGGTCTGCACGGTGTCGGTGCCGCTGCCGCTGCCGCTGGACTCGACAATAAAGTCCAGGAGGTCATCGACCCGATAGGTATCGTTACCCGGGCCGCCGTTCATCAGGTCGGCGCCGAGGCCGCCGTTGAGCACGTCGTTGCCGGTCAATCCCACCAGTTCGTCGTCGAACTCCGTGCCGGTAAGGGTCTCGCTACCTGTCGTGCCGATGATGTAGTCGCCCACGCCCTTGGTCGCCGCCGAGGGAATCGCACGGCTCACGCCGCCCGCATCCGAAAACCGCGCCACCACCCGCAACTGCAGGCCGACCTGCGCCTGCTGCGGCAAGAAGGTGTCGGCGGTCGCCCCGGCAATGTCGACGAAGACGCCGCCGGTGAAGACCTGCCACTGGTAGCTGATCGACGATTCCGGCACGTTGCTGAACGCGGCCACCGTGCCGGGAAAGGCGGTCAGGGGCTGGCGTTCGGTCGGTGACATGTCGCTGATAAGGGGCTCGCCCGTCAGGTTCATGACGTCGTCGCTGAAGACGAGCTCTTCGATGTTGCGCAGCGTGTCGCGGCCGTCGGCGCCGGTGCCGCGTGCATGCACGACGGTCCAGGTGTTGTCGACATTGCGGTTTACGTCATAGTTGGCGCGAAGGTCGGAATAGACTGCCTGGTCGATTTCGCTGGCCTTGGTGCTCGAATGCAGGATCTCGCGCACGATGCGCAGCTGGCCCGGGTTGATGGCGCCCGACAGCATGTCTTCCCTGAGCGCGGCGATGCTGTCGACCGAGCGGATCTCGACCTCCGGGTCGGTCTTCGACATCACGGCCACGCGCACGTTGAGCCAGGCGTCGCCGTCGATCAGGTCGTTGCCGGCCTTGCCGGTGATCTTGTCGCTGCCGGCGCCGCCAATCAGGATGTCGGCGCCCGTGCTCGGGTCGAACACCACGGCGTTCGGGTCGCTTTCCGCCGGGCTGCCCAGCAACTCCTGGAAGCCCTTGATCAGCGCGACATTTTTTTGCAGCAGCATGCTGTCGGTCGCCGGGCCACCGATGACGCCCCCCCCAGTCTCGCCCGCGCCCGCCCCCGTCGGCCGGATGGTCCCGATCAGGACGTCGTCCATCTTCCAGCCCGACAGGGCCTCGACCGAGTCGAAGCGGTCGCGCAGGATGAACTGGTCCTGCTGGCCGAACAGCGGGATGCCGAGGTCGGAGTTGGCGGCAAGCGGGTCGCCCTTGTGGATGGCCCAGTCGAAGCCGAGCATGCCGTTGCTGCGCTGGATGCCGGCGCCCTGCACCATGATGTCGTCGCCCGATTCCCCGTCGTAGTCGGTGTCGTTGCCCTGGCCATTGAGGACGTCGTGGCCGATGATGGTGCTGTTGAAGAACAGCTGCGAGTTTTCGCCCGTCAGTCTGTCGAAACCTTCGCCACCCTCGATCCAGTCGTCGCCCTCATTGCCCAGCAGCGCGTCGGAACCATTGCCGCCCAGGATGAAGTCGTTGCCTTCGCCCGCGAATACCTCGGTGAAGTCGGGGCCGACGATGACGAAGTCCTGGCCGGCTCCGCCGAAGACGAGGTCGTTGCCGGTGCCATTGCTGATGACGTCGTTGCCATTGTCACCGCGCAGGAAGTCGGCGGCGCCGGCCGGCGTGCCGTGGTCGGTGATGATGTCGTCCCCATCGCCGCCATGCACCTCGTCGGCCTCGTCGCCGCCGTCGAGGATGTCGTTACCGCCATCGCCCCACAGGGTGTCCATGCCGCGCCCGCCCTTGAGGACGTCGTCGCCCGGCGTGCCGCCCAGTACCACGTGGTCGGGGCCGTCGTATGCGTAGACCAGCTCGCCGCCGTCGTCCTTGATGCCATCCTTGTCGTTGTCCAGGTACGGGGCCTTGCGCGTGACGAGCGAAGTAAAGGCGTTGAGCACCGGATTGCCCCGGGTCGGATCGCCATTGAGCACCCCGCCGCTGCCGGCGATGCCGGTGCGCTGGTCTGCCTTGTTCATCTCGAGGATATAGCTCGGCGTGGCGAACATCAGTCCCGGCAGGTGGCTGGTGTTCATGGCGTCGCCGAGGTCGGTGTTGCGCATCGCCATGGCCGAGAACAGGTTGCCTTCCAGCTCGTTCAGCAGGTTCAGGCCCTGGGTGCGGCTCAGGTAGTAGAAGCGGTCGCCGTTTTGCAGCATCTCCATCTGCGACTCGAACACGAAATTGAAGGTCGGCGCCAGCATGCCGCCGAACTCGAGCTTCGCTTCGGCCAGGCCGCCGATCCAGAAGTCCACTTTATTCAGGCCGCTGTTGGCAGCGGTCCAGGAGCCTTCGCTGTTGAGGAAGTCGGACCGGTCGGCTGGCGCCGTCTCGAGGCGGTATCCCGGACCGACCAGCGATGGATCGTCGTTGATCTTGCCGTCGTTGTCCAGGTCCAGGTCGCCCATCACCAGCAGCGTCGCCGCGGCGCGCTTGTCTTCGACCGTGATCGCGGCCTTGATGGTCGGATGCAGGCCGTAGGCGGCGATGAAGTTGATGATCGAGGCCGGATTCTTCATGTGCGGCGCGAAATCGGCCCAGCTCGTGTAGGGCTTGAGCTGGCTGTCGCCGGTCATCTTGTAGAAGGCGGCGCGCGCTTCGTTGAAGCTGGGCGAACCGGTGTCGCGGGCGCGGGCGATGTTGAGCGTGGCCAGGTCGAGCGGCAGGCCGACCAGGTTGTTGCGCAGCGCATCGGTGACGAATTCGTCGATCTCGTTGCCGACCTGGCGCGACATGCCGCGCACGATCTCGCCCACGGCCAGGTGCGGGTCGAGGGTGCCGTTCTTGTCAAAGGCGATCGGGTTGAGGAAGGCGTCGATCAGGCCGATATCGCTCGACTTCATGTCGCCGTCGATGCGTGCCACGGTTTCGTTGAGCATCGAGTGGCCGAAGCGGTACACGACGTTCGCGAACTCCTCCATGATGGCCGGGTCGATGTCGGCCGAATTCGAGAACACGAAGGGGTCGATGCTCGGCTGCACCGCGCGCGCGAATTCCTCGAAGACCATGTGCTGGTACTGCATCTCGTTCACGAAGCGCCCGGCCTGGAACAGGCGCTCGCCGTCCCACCGGAGCGTGGAGAGGTCCGCCGGCAACGCGGCGATATCGGGGCCCAGCAACCATTCGTTGATGACGGCCATGTCGCCGCTGGCGAGGATGGTGTCCTTGTACTCCTCGACCAGGCGGTTGTGCTCGCTGTGGAAGATCGCGTGGATGGCAGTAAGGCCGATGTTTTCGTTGCCGCGGCCGTCGCCGGTGATGAAGTGGCGATCGAGCAGCTCATCGTCGTAGGTGCCGACCGGCTGGGGCCCGCCATTGGCAACGCTGTCGTCGTCGGCTACCAGCTGCACGCCAGGCGTGCGCGGATTATGGTCGGAGTCGTAGGTGCCGGGCGAGGCGGTGTGGGCGATGTCGTCCAGGAAGGCATGGCCGGTGCGCTGCGTGTCGGCCGGCAGCGCCACCCCGAGGCCGCCGTTCGCGGCCGGGTCGCCTTCGACAAGGCTACCCGCGGTGACGATCTGCACGAAGCCGTTCGGGCCGCGGATGAATTCGCCGTAGCGGTCGGTCGCCAGCAGCGGCACGTTGAAGATGTCGGTGTCGGTGAGCTGGATGCCCAGCAGTTTGGCGGCCTGCTCTTTTACTTCGGCCCAGTTGCCGGCGCCGTGCTTGCCGTCGAGCAGGTGGCCGGTGGCCAGCGGCCTGTCGTCCACCAGTACGTACTCGCGCAGGAACACCTGGTGCGAGGGATGCGAGGTGTAGGTCTGGTTCTGGTCGACGAAAGGCGTGGTGGTGTTGACGTGGCCCCGCAGGTCGTCGTCGCCATTGCCGAGGATGCCGTCGGCGCCGGGCGTGCGGGTATTCGCCGCACGCGTGAGCACCATGAAATTGGTCGGGCTTTCCTTGTCGTAGAGCGGGTCGTCCGGCATGAGCGGGACGAACACGGTACCGCCGCCCTTGCTGATCAGGTCGAGGCCGTGGTCGAAGAACTGCCCGAACAGCGCCATCATGCCGTTGAACGGCGGCGACAGGCCGATGTCGGGGGACTGGTTCGGGATGTTGAGATGGCCATCGGGCGACGTATAACCGCTCTCCATCCCGGGAAACGTGGCGTTGGCGGCGCGCTCGATGGCGGCGGCGATGGCGGCCGGATTGCCGGTGGTCTGGTCGACGATGAGGTTCGAGATGATGCGGGGCTGCGAGTCGAACACCATGTTGCCGGTATAGGTCTGCGCATAGCTCGAGCTCGCGACAGCCGGGTTGGCTCCGAGGACGCCCGCCGCGACCCCCTCCGCGTCGTGCCAGGTGCCGGCGATCAGGCGCGGCATGACGTTGTCGGCCGCTCCCATCCGTTCCATGCCCGGCAACAGGCTGTTCCATGTGCCATCGACCGTGCGCAAGCCCCAAGGTAGCAAGGGGCTTCCTACGCCCTCGCGCAGTATTTTGCCATCGATCATGCCGTCCGGACTGGTGCTAGCTTCCGCAATCTTAATCTGCTTCAGGATGAACATCAGGTCATCAAGATTGACGTTGAAATTATATTGCTGGCTCTGAGACATTTTCCGTTCCCCTAAGATAGTTTGGACGCTCACAGTTCATGTAATCGACGCACCGGCGCGCGCTGCCGGGATGGCACGTTTCTACGTTCGACGCTAGCAAGCAAAGCAACACCGATTACATCCCGGCTATCCAGCACAAGCCATTCCGGCAATGCTGGAATAACCAGTAGTCTCAATCGTGTATTTATTAAGCTATCACGAAATTTTTACTCAATTTGCATAATTCTTTAGATGTTTAAAAAACAACACAACAATTATTATGCGTTCCATGAATTATTTCTATCAGCTTCCGTTCATGCATAGCAGGTAAGACATTGCCTACAATTGCGCTAGTGCATCCAAAGCAGTCTGCTGCCATAGCATGGCGGCTACGCCCCGCAACCCGGGACGAGGCAGCTGCGCTCGCTTGTAGGAGACGATTTCGACATTCACGTGTTGTAATTGACCGAACATTTATTTTTAATGCGTTGCGCATGCACACGCGAGTGGTGCAGAATATTTTGCGATCAGCGTTTTCGTCATTTCCGGCTTGGCATCGGAGCGATGTTTATAAATTGCAATAACTAGCAATTACAAAGATGGAAGCGTTAATACGCGACTCGTGAAAAACAGAAATCGGGATGAACCGGGAGAGAAGATGTTTGCGCCGCTGCCTTATATTTCCCCAGATGTTTCTTTTAGTAAGCTAACGCTTCCTGCCGGGAAGTTAAATAAGAAAAAATTAAATAAGCCGTATAAGCCAGGCGTGTTGCTCGCTGCCTGCGTCGGTCTGAGCGCATGTGGTGGCGGCGGCGGTAGCGGAGGGACGCAGGCGGCGACAGCGCCCGTGGCCGTCGCGCCACCGGTTGTCGCGCCTCCAGCAGTTGTTGCGCCTCCAGCAGTTGTTGCGCCGCCGGCCGTGGTTGCGCCGCCGGCCGTGGTTGCGCCGCCGTCAACAGTGACGCCGCCGGCGACCGCGGCGACGCTGGCGAAATATGCCGGCACCTGGTACAGCCCCTGCCAGGGCCGCCTGCAGGACACGGCGACAGTGACGGCGGCGGCGGGCGGATCGAATGCCTTGCAGCTGAACTTGGTGCGCAACTTCTATGACGCAGTCGGCTGCACCGGGACGCCGCTCGCTTCCGAGACCCTCAGTGCTGCCTTCTCGCTCACCTGGAGCAGCACCGCGGCCGCGGCCGCGGTGCTGGCGCCGAATACCGCGCCGGCGCAGGTGACGCTCGAGCTCGTGACGATCGCCATTCCAGCCTACTCGCGCACCCGCAGCGGCCCGGCGGTGACGACGACGACGACCGAGAATGGCGTGCGCAGCTGGTGCATCGCCTATTCGGACGGGCCGGCGTGTACCGCCGATACCGGGCAGCAGCCGGCGGCCGAGGCTCCCGGTGCGCTTTACCTCGATAACGGCGAACTGGTACTGCTTTCCCCCGTGGGAAGCAGCTACGTGGCCGACAGCCGCTACACGAAAGAGCGGACCGGCACGCCGCAGGGCCAGGGTCCCGCCTTCCAGCGCATCGACACCGTGGCGGGCACGGGCACGCTCGCCACTTCAGGACGCAGCCTGAGCGTGCACTACACCGGCTGGCTGTACGATGCGGCCAAGGCCGACTTCAAGGGTCAGCAGTTCGATACCTCGATTGGCAAAACACCGTTCACGTTCCGCCTGGGCGCCGGGCAGGTGATCCAGGGCTGGGAGCAGGGTTTGCCCGGCATGCGTGCCGGCGGCAAGCGCACCCTGGTCATTCCCGCTTCGATGGCCTATGGCCGCGCGGGAAGCGGCGCCGCAATCCCGCCTGACGCAGCCCTGGTTTTCGAAGTCGAACTCATCAGCGTCCAATAAGGAATACCCTATGACCAGCCTGCCGACTACCGGCAATGCACTGGCACGTCATGAAGAGTCGGCGTGGGAAAACGCCTTCGTCGAGCGACGGCAGGACAGGCGCATCGATCCGGTGCTCGGCGCCGTGGTCGACGTGGCCATTGCCTATCGTGAGAACCTCGGCTACCGGGTAGCCGAGGCCTTCCTGGGCGAAACCGGCGTGCCCGGGCCGGTCGCGCGGCGCGTGCTCGCTCGCTCGGCGCGCCAGCGCTCGCTGGTGCCGCGGCGCCGGACCCCACGCGTGGCGTCCGTGCCCGTGCATAATAAGGAGATGTGAATGCGGCGCGGCGTCCGGCGCCCCGTCAGTCACGTACGGCGCAGGTCGTCGACCGGCCTGTCGCCAAAATCGGGCGCCAGCAGGTAATCGACCAGCGCCGACGCGCATGCCTCGGGCGAACTCAAGGCGCCTTCCTGCTTCAGTTGCACGAAGCGCTCCTTCATCGGGAAGCGTGCCTCGGAGGTGGCGCGGATTTCGGCCTGCATGCCGGTGTCGATCACGCCAGGGGCCAGGCTGCATGCGCGGACCGCCGGGTCGGCGTCCAGCGCCACCGCCTCGGCATGCCGGTCGAGCGCGGCCTTGGTGGCGCAGTAGACGCTCCAGCCGGGGTAGGCGCCACGCCCCGCCCCGCTCGACACGTGCAGGATGCGCCGGTGCGCGCCATCGCTCGCCCGCACGGTGGCGGCGGCCAGCGCCAGCGGCGCGGCCACGTTCAGCGTCACCGCGCGCACGGCGTCCAGCGGGTCCTGCGCGGCCAGCGGGCCGACGGGCCAGACCACGCCGGCGTTGTTCACCAACAGCGCGGCGCCCTCGCCTCGCAGATAGTGTGCAAGCGCGCCGCCGGCCAGCCACCCCGTCAAGGCGGCGCCGTCGGACAGGTCGATCTCGATCTCGAGCAGGAGGTCGGGGAAGCGCCCGGCCAGGCCGGGCGCGCGGCTCCTGGCCAGGCCCAGTACCGGAATGCCGCGCCCGAGCAGTTCGGCGGCGATGGCAGCGCCCAGGCCCTTGCTGTGGCCAGTGACGATAGCTTTCATGCGGTTCTCCTCTTGGCAATAAACGATGATCAATGCGCGAGGATAGCCGATGCGCCTGCGCTGGCGCAGACCGTTGTAAGCAGGCACGCGAGATGGACTAACTGCAACAATTTGTCATTACCTCGGGGTAGAATGGCCCGCCCAGACCAATTCGTCCAATTCGATGTCACCTGCCCTTGCATTCCAGTCGCCCCACACCCCATGCCGCGTGCTGCTGGTGGGCGCGCCGCCTTTCGCCGCCGCGCTGCGCGAAATGCTGTTTGGGGCCGGCGACATCGAATTATTGCTGACCGACGCGGCAGGCGCCGCCCGGCAGGCGGCGACGACGCGTCCCTCCGTCATTGTCCGCGCCCTCGCGGGCGCCGAGGATTGCAGCGAGTTCCTGCGCGCCTGCCGCCTGGACGAGGCGATGCGCGAGCTGCCGCTGCTGGTGCTGGCCCCCGGCTGCGATGGCAGCCACCGCGACGCCGCGTTTGCCGCCGGCGCCACCGATTACCTCGCCACGCTGCCGGGCAGCGCCGAAATGCTGGCGCGCCTGCGCTACCACGCGGCAGTGGGCCGCGCTGCGGATGAGCGCAGCGAGACCTTGCGCCGTCTGCGCGACAGCCAGGACACGCTGGCGCGCATCCAGGCGCAACTCGACCGCCACGCCGGCGTCGATCCGCTCACCGGCATTCCGAGCCGTACGCGCTTCGACGAGGCGGCGCTGGCCGAATGGGCGCGTGCGCGCCGCAACGGCCAGCCGCTCTCGCTGCTGGTGTGCGACATCGACAATTTCGACTATTTCAACGAGCGCCTCGGGCGTGAAGCGGGCGACCTGTGCCTGCGCAAACTGGCTGGCGTGCTGACCGGCCAGCTCAAGCGCCCGTCGGACCTGGCGGCGCGCTACGACGGCAAGCGTTTCGCGATCCTGCTGCCGGACACCAAGCTCGATGGCGCAGTGCAGGTGGCCGAAGGCTGCCGCGCGGCGCTCGAACGCCTCGCCCTGGCCCATCCCCTGCCCGAGCGGCGCATCGTGACCATGTCGATCGGCGTGGCGACGACGGTGCCCGCCAACGAGGGCACGTTCGAGGCCGTCGTCACCCGCGCCGGGGAAGCGGTGGGCGCGGCCAAGGCGCGCGGGCGTAACCGCGTCGCCGCCTTCCGCGTCTAGAGCTCCTGACAAAAGCGCCCATGGCGGCGTTGCATTCGTCTCGCCGTACCAGCGTACTGTCTTCGACCAATGCGCCTTGCCCTGGGCGCTTTTGCCAGGCGCTCTTTGCTTGAACTTAAATAAAGACCGGCTCCGGCTCCAGCATCACGCCGAAGCGGTCCGCGACGTCGTCCTGGATCGCGCGCGCCAGCGCCAGTACTTCCGCGCCCGTCGCCCCGCCCTTGTTCACCAGCACCAGCGCCTGCTTCGGGTAGACCCCGGCGGCGCCGATGCCCTTCCCTTTCCAGCCGCACTGGTCGATGAGCCAGCCGGCGGCCAGCTTTTCGCTGCCGTCCGGCTGCCTGTGGTGCACCAGTTGCGGATGAAGCGCGAGCAAGGCCGCGCACCGCGCGCTTGTTACCACCGGGTTCTTGAAGAAGCTGCCGGCGTTGCCGATTTGCGCCGGGTCGGGCAGCTTGCGGCGGCGGATGGCGACGACCGTGTCGCTCACCTGGCGCGGAGTCGGCCCGGCCACGCCTGCCGCCTCCAGCTCATGGGCCAACTCCTGCGCCAGCTCGGCGTAGCGCAGGTTCGGCCGCCAGGCGCGCGGCAAGGCAAAGGTCACGTCGAGCACGACCAGGCTTGCGCCTTCCGGATGCTTGAAGATGCTGTCGCGGTAGCCGAAACGGCAGTCCTCGCCGCGCATGGTGCGCCGGGTGCCAAGGGCCGGGTCGAACACCGTCAGCGAATGGAAGACATCCTTGATCTCGAGGCCGTAGGCGCCGATATTCTGGATCGGGGCCGCGCCCACGGTGCCGGGGATGAGAGACAGGTTTTCCAGCCCGCCCAGCCCCTGCGTGATCGTATAGTCGACGAAGCCGTGCCAGTTTTCGCCGGCGCCGGCGCGCACCAGCACCCGATCGCCCTCCTCGCCGAGGATCGCGCGGCCCGGGATCGCCATGTGCAGCACCAGCGCCTCGACGTCGCGCGTCAGCAGGACGTTGCTGCCGCCGCCAAGGACGAAGCGCGGCAGGCCGGCCAGGCCCGGCTCCGCCTGCAAGCGATCGAGCTGGCTTGCATCGGTCACGCGCAGGTAGTGGCGGGCGCGCGCCGGCAGGCCGAAGGTATTCAGGGCTTGCAGCGGGAAGTCGTGTTCGATGGGGAGAATGGGGTGCATGAGCGGTGGCAGGCAAGCGGAAACCGCTTGATTATAGTGGCAAGCCCGGCCACGACGGCAAAAACCATCGCCGCCGCCAGCCTTGTCGTTTAGAATACGGCCACTAATAATTCCGCTATACCAGATAAAAGGAAACCGCCATGCCATCGTTTGACGTGGTCTGCGAAGCAGACATGGTCGAAGTGAAGAACGCCGTCGAGCAATCGAACAAGGAAATCATCACCCGCTTCGACTTCAAGGGCAGCTCGGCCAAGGTCGAGCAAAA
>JAQGLR010000215.1 GCA_028292765.1 Massilia sp.
GAGTGCGCATGGCGGCGGACGGGTGGTGGCGATGGCCTCGCTCGAGCGGCGCCTGAACCGGCTGCCGGTGGCGCTGCTGCCGCCGGCGCGCCCCTACGCCAGCTGGTTCGAGGGCCTGGGCTGCGAACGCCTGGACGAGCTGCGGCGCCTGCCGCGACCCGGCCTGCAGCGGCGCTGCGGGCGCGCGCTGCTCGACATGCTCGATGCGGCCTATGGCATGGCGCCCGAACTGTTCGAATGGATCGAAGCGCCGACCACCTTCCACGCGAAGATCGAACTCTTCGACCGCATCGAGAACGCCGCGGAATGCCTGATGGGCGCCGAAATGCTGGTGCAGCAACTGACCGGCTGGCTGTGCGCGCGCCAGTTGGCGGTCGAACGGATCACGCTCCTGCTCGAACACGAGCGGGGCAGGGTGGCGCGCCCGGCAACCAGGGTCGAGATCGCGCTGGGCGAGCCGACCTGGCGCGACGAGCACCTGGTACGCCTGCTGCGCGAGCGCCTGGCGCAGGTCGTGCTCGAGGCCCCGGTGATCGGCCTCGCGCTGGACGCGGCCCAGTTGCAGCCGATGGCGCCGCCGAGCGAGTCGCTGTTTCCCGAACCCGGCGGCAGCGAGGAAGACCGGGTGCGCATGCTCGAGTTGCTGGTGGCGCGCCTCGGCCCGGACAACGTGCTGCAGGCCCTGCCGCAGGCCGATTACCGGCCCGAGGTGGCTAACGCCTGGGTGCCGGTGCAGCAAAAGGTGCGCGAAGCGGTCCGCTCCGCGCAGATGCCCCCGGACGTGCAGAGCCTGCCGCGCCCGACCTGGATCCTGGCCAAGCCCATCGCGCTCCTGATGCGCAATCACCGGCCGTTTTATGGGTCGCCACTGAAGATGGCGTCGACCCCCGAGCGGATCGAAGCGGGGTGGTGGAGCCAGACGCAAACGCGCGACTATTTCATCGCCGAAGGGCAGGACCACACGCTGTACTGGGTGTACCGCGAGCGCATCGTCGGCGCGGCCGAGGATGCCGATCCGCGCTGGTTTTTACATGGCTTGTTCGGGTGAGCTTTTTAATGCTTAACGTTAATGTGTGAAGTGTCTGAAGGCTTAGCGCTAATATGCAGCGAGGTGCGTTTTCAGCTCGGCCGGTTCGATTAACAAGCCAGCCTTTCATGCGTAATAGCAATTGATTGAACACTCGGTTTAACTCTGCCAAGGATCGACATGCGCGTCATCTCGAAGCATCTGCCGCATCAGGTGATGGTACTGACCGCCGCAAGCAGCGGTAGCGGCCGGGTTTCCTGATGTTTATCAACGGCATAGGAACCGCGGTCCCCGCAAACAGCTATTCCAAGCTGGACTGCTGGAATGCATTTTCCAACTCCGCCTGGTTCGAACGGCTCGGGCCGCGTGCGCATGCGGTTGCCAGGACCGTCCTGCTGCGCGATAACGGCATCGAGTCACGCCATCTTGCCGTCGATTCGCTGGCAGAGGTATTCCAGATCGACCCCGACGCCCTGTATGCGCGGTTCCTGGCGCACGCACCGGCACTGGCCAGGCAGGCTGGCATGGAAGCACTCGCGCTGTCGAAGCTGGCGCCGCTGGACATCGACGCAGTCGTTGTCAGCAGTTGCACCGGCTATCTATGCCCCGGGCTGAGCGGCTATGTGATCGAGCAGTTGGGCTTGCGTGAGGATGTGCAGGCATTCGACCTTGTCGGTCACGGTTGCGGCGCAGCCTTGCCGAACATGCGCCTGGCGAACGCACTGCTTGTCGCCGGCCAGTGCCGGCATGTGCTGTCGGTCTGCGTCGAAGTCTGTAGCGCCGCAATGTACCTGGACGAAGACCCGGGTGTCCTCATCAGCGCCTGCCTGTTCGGGGACGGCGCGGGGGCCATGGTGCTGTCGCGCCAACCGCAAGCCGGCCTGCGCGGTATCGAGTGGCTGCATGCGGAATCGCTGGTGGCTCCCGAGCGGCGCGATCGCCTGCAATTCGAATCGCGACAAGGAATGCTGCGCAACGTGTTGACGCGGGAAGTGCCGCGCCTGGCCGCGCAATATGCGCAACAAGTGCTGGAGAAAAGCCTGGACCGCACCGAAACCCGGCGCGACGCTATCCGGGCCTGGATCATGCATCCTGGCGGAAGGGATGTCCTGGTGGCGCTCCAAAAACAAATGATGCTGGACCCGGAAGACCTGCGTTATAGCGCTGCGGTCTTGCGCGAATACGGCAATCTCAGCAGCGCTTCGGTTTATTTCGTGCTCAAGGGAGCGCTGCGTGACCATGCCGCCGGCGGCCACTGGTGGCTGTCGTCGTTCGGCGCCGGCTTCAGCTGTCATGGCGCATTGCTGAAGGTCGACCGGGAGCGCCTGGACCAGAACGCCATATGAAACCATCATTCCCGCGCCTGCTCGCCCCTGAAATCCTCGATGAATTGCGTGAAGACGATCCACGTGCAATCCGATCGCGCCAGGACCTGGGGCGTATTAACTACGTGATGGGAGCGGCGGGGATCCTGGCCCGCGCATTGACCGCTGACGCCGTCGCCCCGAAACGCATCATTGAATTCGGCGCCGGCGACGGCAGCCTGATGCTGCGGCTGGCAAAGCAGCTTGCCCCTCGGTGGCCGGGTGTGCACATTGTGCTGCTCGATCGCCAGCATTGCATTACACAACACACGCGTGATGCCTTCGCCAGGGCCGGATGGACCTTGCAGGTAAGACAAGCGGATGTCGCAGACTGGGCTTCCGGTGCTGCCGGTGACCAGTTCGACCAGTTCGACCAGTTCGATATAGCGCTTGCCAACCTCTTCATCCATCATTTCAACGACGATCAGATCATCCGCCTGTTCAACGCGATCAGCGTGCGCACCGACCGGTTCGTGGCGTGCGAACCCCGGCGCGCGCAATTGCCGCTCTTTGCCAGCCGCCTGGTCGGACTGCTCGGGGCCAACGCGGTCACACGCTCCGATGCGGTAGCGAGTGTCAAGGCCGGGTTTCACGGAACCGAATTGTCGTCCTTGTGGCCGGCCAACCCGTCATGGCGGCTGACCGAAGGCCGCGCAGGCCTGTTCAGTCATGTATTCACGGCATCGCGCTGCAGGAGCTAGTATGGAGACCCGGTTCGATGCCATCGTTATCGGTGCGGGTCCGGCCGGCAGCAGTGCGGCCATCCTGCTGGCCGAGGCCGGGTGGCGGGTTGCACTCGTCGAAAAGCAGGCCTACCCAAGAAGGAAAGTGTGCGGCGAATGCATATCCGCTACCAATCTGCCGCTACTCGAGGCGCTCGGTATCGGCAATGCCATCGAACCGCTGGCGGGAGGGGCGCTCCGGCAAGTGGCGCTCGTCTGCGGCGCACGTATCGTGCGCGCCCCGCTGCCGCCGTATGGCGATCCGATCCACCCATGGGGCCTTGCAATCGGGCGCGAGCATCTCGACACACTGTTGCTGGAGCAGGCCAGGTATCGCGGCGTGTCGATCTTCCAGCCATGGCAGGTGTGCAGCATCGCCGGTACACCCGGGAATTTTCATTGCCGGCTTCGCCAGGCGGACGGGGGTGAGGAACGGCTGCTTCCCGTCTCGCTGGTCATCGATGCGCATGGCTCCTGGGAGCCGCCGGTGCCGCAGGATGGACGGCCGGATGCGCCACGGTGTTCACGGCATCGGTCATCGGACCTGTTCGCATTCAAGGCAAATTTTGCGAATGCAGCGCTCGAAGCGGGTTTGCTTCCCGTATTCTCGTTCCCGGGTGGTTACGGGGGCATGGTGATCGGTGGCGGCGCGAGCGCCACCTTCGCCTTTTGCATACGGCGTGACGCCTTGACGCGAGCACGTTCTCGATTTCCAGGCATGAAACCGGCCGAAGCGGCACATGGCTGGGTGAGACAACACTGCAGCGCGGCAGCTAGGCTGTTCGGTGACGCAGTTCAACTTGGCAAGTGGCTGGGAGCCGGCCCGATTCGCCCCGGCATCCACCTGGGCGGCCGATACGACGGCCTCTTTAGAATTGGAAACGCGGCGGGCGAAGCGCATCCGATCATTGGAGAAGGCATCAGCATGGCGCTCCAGTCCGCGGTCCTGCTCGCGGGCACGCTGGTGGGCGATGGCCTGCCTCGTGCGGATGGTCAAGCGCAAGCGCGCCTCCACGCAGAATATGTCCAGGGGTGGCGCCGCCACTTTGCCAGGCGCATCCGCCTGGCGGCGCTGTACGCCCAGCTGGCGATGCGGCCCCATATTGTCAGCGGTGGATTGCCGGCATTGGAACGCAATCCGGCACTGCTGACCCGGTTCGCGCGCTGGAGCGGCAAGGTGCGTCCCGGCCCCGGCATTGCGCGCAACGGGCGGGCGACCGAATATGCATGAGCCGGAAACACGGTGCCGGGACGGCAGCGACCAACACGCAAAGGAATGGCATGAACACTTACGATCGCCTGATCCGCATCATTGCTGACGAACACAAGCTTGCGGTGGAAACACTGCACCCTGAAGCGCGCCTCGACGAACTGGGCATTGACTCACTGAGCGTCATGGAATTGCTGTTCAAAATCGAGGACGAGTTCCACATCCAGGTGCCGAACGACCAGGTGCCGCTCGTCACGATCCATGACGTGGTGAGCTATGTGGACAGTCTGATCGCCCAGCAGGCAGGTGCGGTGCCGCATCAGGCCGGATCATGAGGCGGGTGGCGGTCACCGGCATCGGCGTCATATCGCCGCTGGGAAATTCAACCGGGGCCTTGCTGGAAAGCCTCGCCGCGGCGCGCTCGGGCATATGCCGGCTCGAAGGGGCCGATTATGAACGGCTTGCCAATCCCATTGCCGCCCCGGCAGCGTGGCAGCCGACCATGGTGGCCGAGGCATCGAAGCTGCGCATGATGGATCGCACCACCCAATTCGCGCTCGACGCAAGCCGCCAGGCACTGACCCAGGCCGGACTGCCGCTTGCCACGCTCGACTCCTCGCGGGTCGGGGTCTTCATCGGAACCGGCATGGGGGGCGCACACAGCACGGACGACGGATATCGCACCTTGTATGCCGAACAGTCCGACCGCATCAAGCCCTTTAGCGTATTGCTTGCGATGAACAACGCAGCCGCGTCCTGGATCGGTCTGGAATACGGATTCACCGGCCCCAACCTGACCTTTACGACCGCCTGCTCGTCATCGGCGGTGGCCATCGGCGAGGCGGCCATGCGCATCGGAAGCGGCGCCGCCGACGTCATGCTCGCCGGCGGCACCGAAGCGCCCTTGTCGCTGGGTCCCATGAAAGCATGGGAAGCAATCCGGACCATCGCGACCCAGGATCCGCAAGATGCGGGCGCGTCGTGCAAACCGTTCTCGAAAGACAGAAGCGGTATGGTGCTGGGTGAAGGCGCTGCCATTGTTCTGATGGAAGAATGGGAGTCCGCCCTGGCCCGCGATGCCCTTATCCTGGCGGAAGTCATCGGTTATGGCTTGGCCACCGATGCGTCGCACCTGACGCATCCGAGCGTAGAGGGGCAGGCCAGGGCCATGCGGCTGGCCCTGGCGTCGGCCCGCATCGACGCCGCGTCGGTGGATTACATTAACGCGCATGGTACGGGGACGCTCGCCAACGATCCCGTGGAAACGGCCGCCATCAAGCAGGTGTTTGGACAGCACGCCAACACGATTCCGGTCAGTTCGACCAAATCCATGCACGGCCATCTTCTCGGCGCCGCCGGTGCGCTGGAATTCGCCATCGCCATCCTGGCGATGAATGCAGGCGTCGTGCCGCCGACGGCCAACCTGCGGCAACCGGACCCGGCATGCGACCTCGATTATGTACCGAATCATGCGCGCGCCGATTCGACGATCCGTACTGTCATGTCGAACTCGTTTGCCTTCGGCGGCACCGGCGTCGCCTTGATCGGCCGGCGTGCTTTCCAGTAAGAGAGAAACGCAGCGCAAGGGCCGCTGCGCTCCTTGCACAGGCGCCCGATCCGGTGCAGAGTAGCGCCTTCATGAAAACAGGGGAAGTCATGCCTACTGAACGCGCGGAGTTTCAGGGCTTGCACGGAAAGCTCTCGGCCAAGCTTGATCTGCCGGATGGCCTGCCGCGCGCCTACGGCGTCTTCGCCCACTGCTTTACGTGCAGCAAGGATGTGCTCGCGGCGAACCGCATTTCGCAAGGGCTGGCGGCGCAGGGCGTCGGCATGCTGCGCTTCGATTTCGCGGGCCTGGGCGCCAGCGCCGGCGACTTTGGCGACACTAATTTTTCGTCGAACGTGGACGACCTGGTGGCCGCCGCCGCTTTTCTCCGCGAGAAGTTCGCGGCGCCGCGCCTGCTCGTTGGCCACAGCATGGGCGGCACCGCCGTGCTCGCCGCGGCGCACCGGATTCCGGAGTCAAGGGCGGTGGTGACGATTGCCTCGCCGAGCGATCCGCATTATGTGGTGAACGCACTGCTGGCCGAGCACCTCGACACCATCGCGCAGTTGGGCGAGGCGCGCGTGAAGCTGGCGGGGCGTAATTTCAATATCCGCCAGCAGTTCGTCGAGGATGCGACGCAGCATCGCCTGGCCGAAAGGATTGCCGGGCTGGGGCGTGCGCTGATGGTGATGCATGCGCCCGGGGACGATACCGTCGATATCGCCAACGCGGTGCGGATTTTCGAGATGGCCGCGTACCCGAAGAGCTTCGTGTCGCTCGACGGGGTCGATCACCTGGTGACAGGCAGGGAAGATGCGGCGCAGGTGGCCGCGATGATTGCGGCCTGGAGTGGGCGGTATATCGACGCGGTTTGAACGGCGGTGCGCCAAGGCGGAGCGCCTACTTACTCGTCAAACTCTTCCGCGAGGTTCTTCCACCCGCGGCTCTTGGCAAACGCCGCGAACTCTTCCGGGGCTTCGAGCACGATCAGCTTGCGGTCCTGCAGGCCCGGGTCGCTGTGGCCGAAATCCGGCCCCTTGTACCCGAGCGCGCGCAGGCGGTCGATGATCTGCTTCACCAGGACCTTGTCCTTGTAGAGCCCAGCATCGACGGGCGCCGCAAAGTCCACGTACACGTCGATAATCCCATAGCCCTCGTCGAAAATGCGGATCGCCTTGACGTCGTGGGCCTGGCCTGTGCTGTCGCTGGCCTTGAACGGGCCGGACAGTTCAATGTCGGTATCGGTAGTCATGTTGGAAGCATACCACCGACCCAAAATAATTGAAGCTTCGAGAAACCGTAGCGAGCATCGCAGGCCAAAGATCCGATGCGCAGTAGGTTTATCGACGCTTCTACTTCAGCGCCTTGTAAATCGCTTCCAGCCGGTCCGGCGTGCCCGGGATGCGTTCCAGGCGCGGATAGCGCAGGCCGCCGTGGTAGTCGAGCGCGATCGTGCGCAGGTTGTTGCCCTTCCTGACCAGCAGGTTGATCGGCGCCTTGCTGTCCTTCGCCGCCGCCTTCACGGCCGCCTTCAGCACTTCCGGCTTGAATACCTTGTTGTTCACCGCGACGATCGTCGTGTTGCCGGCCAGGCCGGCGCGGAATCCGGCGCCATCCCAGATCACGTTGCGCACGCCGCCATCGGCGCCGACCGAGAAGCCCAGCGAATAGCTGAAGTCGGTCGACTTGCTGCGTTCCTCAAACGCCTTGATGTAATCGGTCGGGGTGTCGGTATAGACCAGCTTCCAGCCGGCGCGCTTCAAGCCGTCGAGCGGGGCACCCGGGCCGTGGCCTTCCAGGCGCGAACGCAGGAACGGCGCCCAGTCGAATGCCTGCACCTTGTTCAGCGCGGCGACCACGTCCTCGAAGGTGTAGAAGGCGGGCAGCATGCTGCCGTTGTTGATGCCGTAAAAAGCGCGGGCGAAGTTGTCGAGCGAGCGCTTGTCGCCGGAAAGTTCGCGAATTTTGGTATCGACGTCGAGCCAGATCAGGGCGCCTTCCGAGTAGTAATCCTCGCTGCGCTGCCAGTTGCTCCAGGCGAGGGCCCGGCGGCCGGCGATGATCGGGTCGTTGGTCGTGTCCTGCACCGCGCGCCAGGCGCGGCCACCCGTGTTGTCGTAGCGCGCCGCGCTCAGGGCCAGCGCATCGCGCGCCCCGGCTTGCGAGACCAGGCCCGAACGGGCGCCGAGGATGCTGCCCCAGTACTGGGTCTGGCCTTCGTACACCCACAGCAGCTTGTTTTGCAGCGGGGTGTTGAAGTTCGGGACGTCCTGTCCGCTTGGCCTGCGGAACTTGCCGTTCCACGAGTGCGTGTACTCGTGCGGCAGCAGGTCGCGCCCGGCCTCCGAGCGCGCCCAGTCGGTGAAATAGCCCGGCTTGACGCCGTTCTCGCTCGACTGGTGGTGTTCGCGGCCGATGCCGCCGAATTCGTCCGACAGCGCGAGCAGGAAGTCATAGTGCTGGTAGTGGTGCGAACCGAACAGCTTCAAGGCCTGGTCGACCATCGCGCGGTGCGCGGCGATCTGCTCGGGCTTCGCTTCCAGGCTCTCGGGATTGTCGGCCACGACGTTCAGCGACACGCGCACCCTGGCGCCCGGATCGAGGTCGTACTGCCTGAAATAGCGACCGGCAAAGAGCGGCGAATCGATCAGCGTTTCGAGGTCGTGCGCCTTGAACTGGATTTCGTCGCCGGTGCGCTGCGCCGTCTCCAGCGCGGTGCCGTACTGCCAGCCGGCAGGGAGCGTCAGCGACGGCTGCACCGTGATGCGGCGCGCCACGTAACCGGCCGGGTACAGCGTCACCGACGGCCATTGCAGGCCGAGGATATCGTCGGTCATGACGATGCGGCCCTGGCCGGGGTCGAGCGGCGACAGGAACTGGTATTCCGCTTCCAGCGTCGTCACGCCTTCGGGCACGGTCACGTGGAAAGCGAAGACCTCGACCGGGTCGCGCGTCCATTCCACCGGCTTGCCGTTGGCAGTGAACTTGAGTCCCGCGAGTTGGGTGAGCGGGCCGCTCGGGCCGTGGTTCGCCGGCAGCCATTGCGGGTACAGGAAGGTCATCGGGCCAGGCTTCACCGGTACCGTCATGCGCATGCGGAAAATCTGCTGCGAGAGGTTGGTCGCATCGACCTTCAGCACGATGGTGCCGGGGTAGGGCTGGTCGACCGGGGCGGGCACGGCGGCCTGGGCGGGGAAGGCCAGCGCGAGTGCGAGGGCAAGGGCGGATGCCGACTTGGCGGCGAAAGAGAACGGAGCGTGGAAGGTCATCTTGTGGGCTGTAGGGGTAACGATTCGGAGTGCGAAGCCGGGCGAGTGTAGCACGCAGGAAGTTGCAAAATAGTACTGGCTAGCGATGCAAATAAAATTTGCAAACACCCCTGAAAATCCGTATTTCGTATCTCTTGAAAATGGAACAGCGTGGCATTAGATTGGTTCCAACGGATGCTCACGATGAGGTCCGTCAACTTATCGCTTAACCTTAAAAGGATATTTATCATGCGTACTTTTGATCTCGCTCCCCTGTATCGTTCCGCCATCGGTTTCGACCGCCTGGCCAGCCTGCTCGAGCAACGCGCCGAGTCGCAGCCGAGCTACCCGCCGTACAACGTCGAGCTGCTCTCTGAAGACAAATACCGCATCGTGATGGCGCTGGCAGGCTTCAGCCGTGACGAAGTGGAAATCGTCGCCGAGCGCGACACCCTGCACGTGACCGGCCGCAAGCAGAAGGACGCAACCGAGCGTACCTACCTGCACCGTGGCATCGCCGCCCGCGACTTCGAACAGCGCTTCCAGTTGGCGAACCACGTGAAGGTCACCACCGCCTCCTTCGACAACGGCATGCTGACCATCGACCTGGTGCGCGAAGTGCCCGAAGCGCTCAAGCCGCGCAAGATCGCCATCGCGGACGCGCATGTCGGCCATGCGAACGGCACGGCCGACAACGTCCAGCAGATCGAGCAGCGCCAGGCCGCGTGAGGAAACCTCGATAAACCTACTGCGCGTCGGAGGTTCGGCCTGCGATGCTCGCTGTACGCAAGTACAGCTGCGCTTCGCGGCCAAACCTCCTTCCGCTCGCTACGGTTTCTCGAGGTTCCGAAACGCTACATGAGCACTGGCAAAAAGCAGGGTGCCTTAGTCAGGGTGCCCTTTTTTACGCCTGTGCGCGGACAGATTTGTCCGGCGCGCGAGCACCCGCGGGACATTCATAAGGATGAGTTTTAAGCATGTTCTAAGACTGATCGGCGACACTATGAACATCGATACTCCGTTATCGACCAACCCTTTGATCCAGGAGCACGTCCATGCAAAACGAAGGTGCAGTTACCGCCATCACCGCAAAACGTCTCACGCTGGCGCTGTGCGCCGCGGGCGTAATCGGCGGCGCGGTCGGTGCGATTACAGTCAACCATAACAACGCCACTGCACAGGGCGCGGCGGCCGCCGCCGCTGCGGCACCGGCCCCGGTCACGGCGCCTCCGATTGCCGCGGGTGCGCCGGCCGCCACGGTCACCCTGCCGGACTTCACCCGTATCGCCAAGCAGAACGGCAAGGCGGTGGTCAACATTCGCGTCATGGGCAGCACCAGGACCAGCGGCGGCGGCGTGCCGCAGGTCGACCCGGGCCACCCGCTCTACGACTTTTTCCGCCAGTTCCAGGACCCACGCGGCTCCCGGGGTGGCGCTCCCGTTTTCGGCGCCGGATCGGGCTTCATCGTAAGCCCGGACGGCGTCATCCTTACCAACGCGCACGTGGTGCGCGGCGCCAGCGAAGTCATGGTCAAGCTGGCCGACCGGCGCGAATTCCGCGCCAGGGTGCTCGGTTCCGACACCGTCACCGACGTTGCGGTGCTGAAGATCGATGCCAAGAACCTGCCGGTCGCTCCGATCGGCAGTTCGCGCTCGCTGCAGGTCGGCGAATGGGTGCTGGCGATCGGTTCGCCCTTCGGCCTCGAGTCGACCGTCACCGCCGGCGTGGTCAGCGCCACCGGCCGCAACCTGCCGAACGACGGCAATGTGCCGTTCATCCAGACCGACGTTGCGATCAACCCCGGCAATTCGGGTGGTCCGCTGTTCAATACGCGCGGCGAAGTGGTCGGCATCAATTCGCAGATCTACAGCCAGACCGGCGGCTACATGGGCATGTCGTTCGCGATCCCGATGGACGTCGCGGTGCGCATCAAGGACCAGATCGTCGCCACCGGCAAGGTGGAGCATGTGAAACTCGGTGTCTCGATCCAGGAAGTGAACCAGGGCTTTGCCGATTCCTTCAACCTCGATTCGCCCGAAGGCGCCCTGATCTTCAATGTCGAACGCGGCAGCGCCGCCGAACGCGCCGGCCTGAAGGCGGGCGACGTGGTGCGCAAGGTGAACGGCCAGCCGATCATCGGCTCGGGCGACTTGCCGGGCATGCTGGCCATGGCGAAGCCCGGCGACAAGGTCGCGCTCGACGTCTGGCGCGACGGTAAAATCGTGCGCCTGAACGCGACGCTCACCAACGCCAGCGACAAGCCCGCACGCGGCGAGCGCGAGGAAATCGCCGCCGTCGACAAGGGCGCCAAGCTCGGCCTGGCACTGCGTCCGCTCGAGCCGATCGAACGCCGCCAGAGCGGCCTGCCGTCGGGCCTCGTGGTCGAGGATGCGGTCGGTGCAGCCATTGCCGCCGGCGTGCAGCCGGGCGACGTGCTGCTGTCGGTGAACGGCAAGCCGGTGTCCAGCGTCGAGCAGGTGCGCGACATGGTCGCCAAGGCCACCAAGTCGGTAGCCTTGCTGATCCAGCGCGGGAGTGACAGAATCTTCATTCCGGTGCGGATTGGCTAAAGACGCGTAGCGTCTTCCGGCACGCACGGCTACAAGGAACCTCGACATGCGGCTACTGCTGGTGGAAGACGATACGATGATCGGCGAAGTGGTGCTCGACCTGCTCAGGGCCGAGCACTACGCCGTCGACTGGGTGAAGGACGGCGAAATGGCCGACACCGCCCTGGTGCAGAACCAGAACTACGACCTGGTGCTGCTCGACCTGGGACTGCCACGCAAGGATGGCCTCGAGGTCCTGCGCGCCATGCGCAGCCGCAAGGACCGGACCCCGGTGCTGGTGGCCACCGCGCGCGATTCGGTCGCCCAGCGCATCGCCGGGCTGGACGCCGGCGCCGACGACTACGTCCTGAAGCCCTACGATCTGGATGAGCTGCTGGCGCGGATCCGCGCGCTGCTGCGGCGTGCCGCCGGGCGCGGCGAACCGATCTTCGAATACAAGAACATCTCGATCAACCCCGCCACCCGCGAAACCCTGGTCGACGGCGCGCCGGTCTCGCTGTCGGCGCGCGAATGGGCCGTGCTGGAAGCCCTGGTTGCGCGGCCGGGGGCGGTGCTGTCGCGTGCCCAACTCGAGGAAAAGCTCTACAGCTGGCGCGATGAAGTCAGCAGCAATGCGGTCGAGGTGTATATCCACGGCCTGCGCAAGAAGCTCGGCAGTGACCTGATCCAGAACGTGCGCGGCGTCGGCTACATGGTGCCGAAGGCATGAAGATGACCCACTCGCTGCGCGGGCGCCTGCTCTGGTTCCTGCTCGCGGCCATCACGCTGGCGGCGCTGGCGCAGGCGTCGATCGCCTACAACACGGCGCTCGACGACGCCGACCAGATCTTCGACTACCACATGCAGCAGATGGCGCTGTCGCTGCGCTCAGGCACGCCGCTGTCGAATACCGAAGCGCAGCAGCGCCTCGAGACCGGCCCCGGCAACGACGACCTGGTGGTGCAGATGTGGTCCCCGGACGGCGTGCAGGTCTTCCATTCCGTGTCGCGCGCGCGCCTGCCGCAGCGCGCCGTGCTCGGCTTTTCCAACATGCGGGCGAACGGCACCACCTACCGCGTGTTCTCGATCCAGACCGACAACCAGACCGTGCAGGTGGCGCAAGACCTCGCCGTGCGCCGCAACATGGCCGGCAACCTGGCGCTGCGCACGCTCGGGCCGATTGCGGTGATGATGCCGATCCTGATGCTGGTGGTCTGGTGGGTGGTCAGCGGCTCGCTGAAACCGGTGGCGCGCGTGCGCTCGCAGGTGGCCTCGCGCCAGGCCGACGACCTGTCGCCGGTGTCCGAATCCGGCCTGCCCGACGAAGTGCGCCCGCTGGTGCATGAACTGAACCTGCTGTTCGGGCGCGTGCGGACGGCCTTCGACGCCCAGCAGAATTTCGTCGCCGACGCCGCCCACGAGTTGCGCACGCCCCTCGCTGCCCTGCGCCTGCAGGC
>JAQGLR010000307.1 GCA_028292765.1 Massilia sp.
TCGCCATCACGACAGATCCGTTTATCGTGTTTACGTCGAACATGTTTGCCATATTGGGACTACGCGCTCTCTACTTCCTGCTGGTGGATGTGGCTGACCGCTTCCACCTGCTCAAGTATGGCCTGGCAATGGTGTTGACCTTCATCGGCACGAAGATGCTCATCATGCCGTGGTATCACGTGCCGGTCCAGGCATCGCTGACGGTAGTGGCCGTGCTCATTGCGGGTAGCTGCATCGCCAGCCTGTTTATCACGCAGAAGGACAGCGGCAAGTAACAAAGGAAGTGATAACGGCAGGCCCGGTAACCGGGCCTGCCAATTAATCCCGGCATTCAATAGCAGTTCACTCATCATTTGGAGAAATACAACGATGCGCTCGTATCCCGCAAACAGCCCCCAAGCCGCCGGCCGGCTGCTTGCCCTGACAATCATCTCGGACGGCAATATCGCTCCGAGCGAACTGACAGCAATGCATGGCTCACGCATTCTGGAGCACGTTGCACTGGAAGACCATGAATTCGACGCTGTACTACACGACCTATGCAATGACCTGGGTGCGACAGCGCGCCATGGCGCAGTACAAATCGACGCCGACCTGATCGATTGCCTCCTGGACGAAATCGATGCCGCCGATCTGCGCCGCAAACTGCTCCAGGCAATGTGGCACTTGACTGACGCAGACGGTTGGCTAGCCGATTCGGAGGCAGTCTTGCTCAACCGGGCGGCGATCGTTTGGGGTGCGCAATCCAACTTTGCTACCGGACCCAGGCTCAAACGCTGAGCCACCCGGGCATTCGTCAGGCTGCTGTTGGCCGACTTCTGCCTATCCGATGCCGGCTTCTGTTCAGCCCGGCGCAGACATGTCTCTTGGGCGGCCAGGAGCGTCTACTGAGCTGCCAGACCTGGGACACCTCACTCGCGCCGCGCTTTACCCGGTACTGATTGAGGAGCCTGACACGGGAGAGTGCTGTTAAAATTTGCGACAGCCTTCCGACGCCCATTTGAAGGAGTACACAAATCTTACGTTTTTTAGTCAGAGCGGCGATACGTATGCCAAAGCTAACGATCGCTGTTGCTCTATTAATGCTGGCAGCTTTGGCCAGCACGATGACCTACACCGGTTTCCTTGTCGTCGGGGTTCTGGCCGATCATCTCGGCACTGGTCGAGTCATGGCAGGACTGCTTCTTGGCGGTCTTTTTGCAAGATTTCCCTGGATAAGCAAAGGTAAGCTGCGCATTGTTGGCCTGTTACCTAAACCTGTCCGTCGACCACTCATAGTGAGCATACTCGCACTCTGCTTGTTGAACTTCCTGTCGCGAGGTGAATACGTGCCCGCGGTGTTTACAGGTTTCGCTACGGCTTTTCTTCTCACATTCCCCTGGTTGAGGCGAGCTATATTCGATCGAATGTTATCGTCTTTCTTCAAATTCACTGGCCAAAACTCTCCCAAAAGCACCGGCGACACGGTGATTGAGGGTGAATTCAGGGAAAAGAAAGAATGAGGGTTGATCGCCTCGCGTTTGCCGGACACGCGCAAGCATCTCCAAAATACCTGCTCTGTGCTTGTGAAGCGCCGTCCGATACCGGTCCCGGGCAGATGATTGCTCGCTCCTGCCGTATCAGCTAACTGTTCGCTGCTAGCCAATTGCAGGCAGCGCTCCTTCTTCACTACCAATGACGCGAGGGCTTTTACCTTCGGAAACGAAAACGCCAAGCTGCATGGGTTGGCGTTTTCGTTTGACACTGTTCTTGGTGGCCCGGGGCGGAATCGAACCACCGACACAAGGATTTTCCGTATTTCCTTGACCAGCATCCTGGTCGTTCAGACCGCGAAATCTGCGCAATGGACCGGCTACGGACCGGCCGGTTTCGGTGCAGCGGGGGCGTTGGGCGAGCTATCTTCCCCGCGCGATGGTTTCGCGTTCGCCCATCCTTTTCGGAGATTCAAGTGGCAGACCGGCAGGAGCGTGACTCCAGTCTCGAAAACGATGGAAAAACGCGAGCAACCATACGCGACACAAGCTGCGGCTCGAAGGCAAGACCGTAGTGCTGCCGAAAGTCGGGCCGGTGACGTTAGGCGAACCTCTGCGCTGGCCCGGCAAGATCATGGGCGCCAGCGTCAGCCGGGAGGCGAAGCACTGGTTCCTGGCGGTCCAGGTCGAGGTCCCCGAGCAGGTCGCACGCTTGCGCCGCAGTGGCGACGACATTACTGGCGTCGATCTGGGTGTGAACGCCGCCGCTACCTTATCCAGTGGAGAACAGATACCTGCTCCGCGTCCGGACGGCTCGGGGCAGGAACAAAACGATGCTCACTTTCGAGCACATTTTTGAAAGCAGCCTATCCCTGTCGGTCATACCGAATCAAGGACCCGCGAGTGCAACGCACCGGGAGGAGGCAAGGTCACTGGCGGCAGCGCCACCCGCTGCACCGGCTTGACCTGGGCGGCGATGAAGCCTTCGAGCGCAGCCGACAGCGACTCCAGCGAATTCTTGCCGAAGGCCTGCTCGAGGTATCGGTACTGCAATTCGATCAGTGGCGCCATTTCGTCAATCAGCGCGTCCCCCTTCGGCGCAACGCTGACCAGCACGCGGCGCTGGTCGGCTTCGATGCGGACACGCTGAACCAGTCCGATTTCTTCCATGCGCGTCAGGATGCCGGCCATGCTGCTGCTGAGGATCTGGCATAGCGCACATATTTCGCGCGGCTCGAGCTGCGCGTGCTCATCGAGTGCGCGCAGGATGCGCCACTGCTGCTCCGTCAGGCCGTAATGGTTGAGGATGGGACGGAAATGCCCCATCAGCGCGTCGCGCGCATTCAACAGCTGCTGCGGCAAGTTGCGGTGGGTGAAGCGCTTAGCCACGGTAACTCCTGATATGGGGCGTAGTGAATCGGAACAATATAGGCGGGCATACAGGCGTACAGGCATGCCTTGACTTACTCACATGCAAGTGATTTAATCACTCACATATTAGTGAATTGTGTGCGAACGCCGTTCCACTTTGACACGAAGGATACAGCATGACTCTGCGCGACCGGCCATCCGGCTCCATCTGTTCCTCGCGCTGCGGGGATCGGTATTGCCGCGCATCTTGCCAGCACTGCTAGTCGATATCGTCATCGCCACCCCCGTCACCTGGTCGCATGGCGACCTCAGCCTGATCGACTACCCGGTGCCGGCGCCTCTGGCGCCAGTCAATGACTGCCTGGCCTGACCGCCCCCCATTCTTGCCGTTGAAAAGGATTTACCATGCATGACGAGTACCAGGATCGCATCCGCCACCCGCTCTTGCGCGAGCGCATCAACAGCGCCGCCGCTGCGGCGGCGCTGATCGAAGACGGCATGACGGTCGGCATGAGCGGGTTCACGCGGGCCGGCGACGCAAAGGCGGTGCCGCTGGCGCTGGCCGAACGGGCGCGCCATGATCCGCTGCAGATTACCCTGATGACCGGCGCCTCGCTCGGCAGCGACGTCGACAAGGTCCTGACGGAAGCCGGCGTTCTGAAGCGCCGCATGCCGTTCCAGTCCGATTCCACGCTGCGCGCGGCGATCAATCGCGGCGAAGTGATGTTCATCGACCAGCACCTGTCCGAAACCGTCGAGCTGCTGCGCACCGGCCAAATCGCGCCGATCGATATCGCCATCATCGAGGCCGTCGCCATCCTCGACAGCGGCGCCATCGTCCCGACCACCTCGGTGGGCAATAGCGCCAGCTTCGCGATTCTGGCTGACAAGGTGATCGTCGAGATCAACCTGGCGCAGTCGCTGGCGCTGGAAGGACTGCACGACATCTTTATTCCGAAACATCGTCCGCAACGCGAGCCGATTCCGCTGATGACGCCGAGCGACCGCATCGGCACCACCGCCATCATGATCCCCCCGGAAAAGATCGCCGCGATCGTCATCACCGAAAAAAGCGACAGTTGTTCGACCATCCTGGCGGCCGATGAGGACACGGCGGCGATCGCCGCACACCTGGTGGCCTTTTTCGAGCGCGAGGTCGCGCTGGGGCGG
>JAQGLR010000342.1 GCA_028292765.1 Massilia sp.
CCTTGATGGAAGTGGTCGGCTGCACCGCCCGGGAAATCGACATCCGCCCAAGCTGCCTGCAGATGCTGCGCGACCTCAACCACCCGTTCGCGGAAGGGAAAGAGCAGTACGACGTCACCTTCGAGAATGTACAGGCGGGCGAGCGCACGAACCATTTGTTCCGGCTCGCGAACCACCTGGGCGCGATCGTGATCGGCACCGGCGACCTGTCCGAACTGGCGCTGGGCTGGTGCACCTATGGGGTGGGCGACCACATGTCGCACTACAACGTCAACGCCAGCGTGCCGAAGACGCTGATCACGCACCTGGTGCGCTGGGTGGCCGAAACCGGGGCGGTCGTGAAGGGTGGGGCGGAAGTGCTGCTGAACATCCTGGGCACCGAGATCAGCCCCGAGCTGGTGCCCGGCAAGGAGGGCGACGACAAGCCGGCCCAGATCACCGAAAACGTCATCGGCCCCTACGAGCTGCAGGACTTCAACCTCTACTACATCCTGCGTTATGGCATGACGCCCTCGAAGGTGGCTTTCCTCTCGTATTCAGCCTGGCACGCGAAGGGCGAGGGGCGCTGGCCCGACGAGCATGGGTCGCGCAACGAATACGAACTGGCCGCGATCAAACGCAACCTGAAGATCTTCCTGTGGCGCTTCTTCAAGACCAGCCAGTTCAAGCGCAGCTGCGTGCCGAACGGCCCGAAGGTCGGCAACGGCGGTTCGCTGTCCCCGCGCGGCGACTGGCGCGCGCCGAGCGACTCGGAAGCGACCGTCTGGCTCGACGACCTGAAGAACATCCCGGACTAAGACATTTTAAAGAAAGAGCAGACATGAAACAGATTACCTGCGTTATCAAACCGTTCAAACTCGACGAAGTGCGCGAAGCCCTTGCCGACGTCAACATCACCGGCCTGACCGTCACCGAAGTCAAAGGCTTCGGGCGCCAGAAGGGGCACACCGAACTCTATCGCGGCGCCGAATACGTGGTCGACTTCCTGCCGAAGGTGAAGATCGAGGTGGTGGTGGACGACGGCATCGTCGACCAGGTGGTCGACGCCATCATCAAGGCCGCGCGCACCGGCAAGATCGGCGACGGCAAGATTTTCGTGCAGGACGTGCAGCAGGTGATCCGGATTCGCACCGGCGAGACCGGACCGGACGCCGTTTGAGTCTCAGGCAGCTCGACCAGGACCGCAGGGCCGAAGACCGCCTTCGTTTGTAGCAGAGCAAAGTAACAACCGCCCCTCGGTCGGTCGGGCTTGTTATGTTACGCTACGGCACCTGCGTGCAAGATTGGAAGAGGCAAGATGTTAAAGTCGGCAAAATTTAAAAATTTCACCACCGTGCCAAATGAGGAGTTTCGTTTTGGCGCCGGCTTGAACGTGATTGTCGGCGCAAATGGCCTTGGAAAGTCACATATTCTGAAGGCGATTTATACGCTTTTAAAAGTCCAGTCTACCAAAAACGTCGAGTTAACCAAAAGCTCGCTGGAGAAAGCCTACGCGGACAAGCTGGTGGGAGTCATGCGTCCCGAGGCATTGGGGCGCCTGGTGAAGCGCAAGCACGGGCGTGACCGCTGTGAGCTGGCACTGGATATGAAAGAAACAAAGCAGTGTGCAACCATCGCGTTCGCTTCCAGTGCAAAGTCCCAAGTCGAGGTTACGAGAGCCCCTACCGAAGCCTTGCCCTTATCGCCGGTTTATCTGCCGACACGCGAGCTCGCAACCTTATGCCCGTGGTTTGTGCCTCTTTACGACAACTACCATCTCGAGTTTGAGGAAACATGGCGCGATACGGTGTCGCTACTCGGTGCCCCATCGGTCAAAGGTCCTCGCGAGAAAGCCGTCGCAAAGTTGCTGGCACCTTTAGAGGAGGCAATGAACGGGCGGGTCATCGTCGACAGCAAGACGGGGCGCTTCTATTTGTCGGTTTCGGGCGGTGGGCAGATGGAAATGCCTCTGGTGGCGGAAGGCGTACGAAAACTGGCAATGCTTGCCAGGCTGATCAGTACCGGAGTCCTGTTGGAACAAGGTTACTTATTCTGGGATGAACCCGAAACCAACTTGAATCCAAAGCTGATCAGGACTGTTGCTGCCAGCATAATCCACTTGGCGAACCACGGTATCCAGGTATTCATAGCGACGCATAGCTTGTTCCTTCTGCGCGAACTTGAAATCTTGCGCGCGGCCCCCGGCTCTAAAAAAATCGACACTCGTTTCTTTGGCCTGCGTTCCGATGACGGGACTGTAACCGTAAGTCAGGGGCCGAAGCTGGAAGATATTGGCAGCATTACCGCGCTCGATGAAAGCCTGATGCAGTCTGACCGTTATCTGGACCTGGACTAGTCAATGCAGGTACTGGATATTGATGGCTTGATCTTTACGTTTCCTGAAGATTGGGATGCTGGACAATTCCACAAGTGGTCGTTCTACCGGAACCAGTTTGCGAAACAGAGCAATGGTATCAAGGCGGTCGACGCGATTGCTGTGGCTCCGGACAAATCTGCGTTCCTGATCGAAGTAAAAGATTACAGGCACCCTGACACCGAAAAACCTTCGCAGCTTCCGGAGGCGATCGCTAATAAAGTTCTGCATACGCTGGCGGCTATGCTGCCGGCAAAGTTGAACGCAACGGATCCCGACGAGAAAAGGCTCGCGGGGGCGGTCCTCAAATGTGTGTCCCTTCGTGTCGTGGCCCATATCGAACTTCCACAGGCTCATCGACCCGCAGTGGATTTGGCCGATCTGAGGCAGAAGCTCGGTCAGTTACTTCGTGCAGTTGACGCTCATCCGAAGATTGTTTCGACACAGAACATGAAGGGGCTGGCCTGGACCGTGACGTGATCGATTCAGGTAAGGAACGCTGGGACGTCGCCAGCTAACCACGCCGCGCGAATTTACCCATCATCCAGCCCTACGCCCTCTGCCTGATTATCGCCCCATCTGGATGTCGAATTTCCACGTCACCAGCCGCAGCACGCTGATGAACAGCGCGCTGCTCCACAGCGCAAAGTCGTGCGACACGTTCGTGTACAGGCCCATCACGAGGAACAGCCAGTTCCCGAGGAAGGCGCAGAGCGCGTAGGGTTTGCCGTCCCGGAACACCATCGGCACTTCGTTGCAGACGATGTCGCGCAGCACACCTCCGAAGATCCCCGTGATCACGCCCATCATCGAGGCGATAAACAGCGGCATGTTCGCGTCCAGCGCCGCCGAGACGCCGGCAATCGAAAACAGTCCCAGGCCGACGGCGTCCGCAATCACGATCAGGCGCTCCGACACGATGTGGCGCAGCGTGCGGATCAGGGGCGAGGCGATCAGGGCCAGGACAAAAATCAGGATCGCGTACTCCTGGTGCGTGACCCAGAACAGCGGACGGCGGTCGAGCAGGATGTCGCGCAGGGTGCCGCCGCCAAAGGCGGCGATGAAGGCGACCGTAAACACACCCACCAGGTCCATGCGCTTGCGGCGCGCCTCGATGAAGCCGGAGAAGGCACCGACCAGGATCGCCATGATTTCAATGAACTTGATGAGGGTCATGCAGGGAACCGGGCTGTTGGCATGTTGCTAGGCTAACATGCCAAGCGCATCCGGGGTACATGGCGGGGTAGGGCGGCCGGGCCAGGGACCAGCAAGGATCAAAGGTCGAGCGCAGGCTTGAGCAGCACGATCAGCGCCCCGTTGCCGCCGTCGGCGCGGCCGGCGACGCAGAAGGCCACGACTTCGTCGAGCTGCACCAGCCAGCTGTGCACGACCGAGCGCAGCACGGGTTCGCCGCCGGGCGAGCCGTAGCCGATGCCGTGGATGATGCGCACGCAGCGCACGCCGCGCCGCACGGTACGGCGCACGAAATCGCCGAGCTGGCCGCGCGCGATGTCGCGCGTCATGCCGTGCAGGTCGAGTTCGTCCTGTACGGGCCAGTGGCGCTTGCGCAGCTTTTTCACGACGTCGGGGCCGACGCCTTCTTTCGCATACGAGAGTGTCGGGTCGTCATCCAACAGGCCGTCGACATCGAAACCGTCCGACAGCGACTGCCGCAGCACCAGGGCGTCGTCCTCTTCCCGGCTCAGCACACGCTGATTCGGGTGCTCGCGCAGCAGGGCTTCCTGCACCGGACGGTAGACGTAGCGGTTCGACTCGGGCATCTTCCGAACGCCTTCCATCGCGCCGCGGAATTCCATCGCGCGCTCGCGTGCGATGCGTTCGCGCTTCTCGCGGCCGGCCCGCTCGATGGCGCGCACGCGCTCTTCTTCCTTGAGGCGGTCACGCAGGGATTTCAAGTCTGCAAAGTCTTTCATGCCCGCCATCGGTACTCCTTAGTCGTCGAGGCTCTCCAGGTAACGTTGAGCGTCGAGCGCGGCCATGCAGCCAGTGCCCGAGCTCGTGATCGCCTGGCGGTAGATATGGTCTTGCACGTCGCCGGCCGCAAACACGCCCGGCACGCTGGTGGCCGTGGCCATGCCATCAAGGCCACTGCGCGTCCTGATGTAGCCGTTCTGCATCTCGAGCTGGCCTTCGAAGATCATCGTGTTCGGCTTGTGGCCGATCGCGACGAACAGGCCGTGCACGGTCAGGTCCTTGACCGAACCATCCGCGACCGCCTTCAGCCTCAGCCCGGTCACGCCGCTGTTGTCGCCGAGGACTTCGTCGAGCGTGTGGTTCAGTTCCAGCACAATCTTGCCCTCGGCAACCTTGTGCATCATGCGGTCGACCAGGATCGGCTCGGCGCGGAATTTCTCGCGGCGGTGGATCAGGGTGACTTTCGACGCGATGCCGGCCAGGTACAGGGCTTCCTCGACCGCGGTGTTGCCGCCGCCGATGACGGCCACTTCCTGGTTACGGTAGAAGAAGCCGTCGCAGGTGGCGCAGGCCGACACGCCGCGGCCCATGAAGGCCTGTTCCGATTCCAGGCCGAGGTACTGGGCCGAGGCGCCGGTGGCGATGATCAGGGCGTCGCAGGTGAATTCGTGCGAGTCGCCGACCAGGCGGATCGGCTTTTCGTTCAGGTAAGTCGTGTGGATGTGGTCGAACACGATCTCGGTATTGAAGCGCTCGGCGTGCTGCAGCAGGCGCGCCATCAGTTCAGGACCCTGCACGCCCAGCGGGTCGCCCGGCCAGTTCTCGACATCGGTCGTGGTCATCAGCTGCCCGCCCTGTTCGACACCGGTCACCAGCATCGGGCTCAAATTGGCGCGCGCGGCGTACACGGCGGCGCTGTAGCCGGCGGGACCGGAACCGAGGATCAGGACTTTGGCGTGTTTCTTAGTGGTCATGGGGTGCGAGGGGAGTGAGGTAAGAGATGGGAAACTGGGGGCGGAGCAGACATAAATCAAGGCGCGCGCTACAGTTTGGATTATAGACGATGATGCGCGCAAGCATGAATCACGGGCCTCGCGCCGCCATATGCCTTAGAATGAGCGGATTCCACATGGCGAACACATCAGCAGCTAGCAGCATGAGCAAGAAGAGTCCCGCACAGTCCCCGACACCACCCCGTCATCCGTCCCCGCGATCGCCGATGCCGCGCCGTCTCGCCCGTCTCCTGCTGGAGGCGCGCTGGATCGCCATGGCCGTCGCCTTCCTGTATTTCGTGATGATCTTGTTAAGCTATAACAAGGCCGATCCCGGCTGGTCGCACGCGAATACGGTGGCGACGATTTCCAACATGGGCGGGCGCGCCGGCGCCTGGCTGGCCGACCTGATGCTGTTCATTTTCGGTTTTTCCGCCTGGTGGTGGGGTGTGCTGTTCCTGCGCGCCGTCTGGCGCGGCTGGCGCCGCCTGACCGACAAGCTGGTCCCGCCCGCGGAACCCGAACACCAGGACGAATTCATCGTCCGCTGGATCGGCTTCGGGCTGATGTTTGCCGGCAGCGTCGGACTCGAGTACCTGCGCATGTGGTCGTGGCGCGTCGAACTGCCGCGCGCCCCTGGCGGCGTGCTGGGCCAGCTGCTCGGCCACGCCTCGCAGTCCGCCTTTGGGTCGACCGGCGCCACCTTGCTGCTGCTGCTGCTGTTCGGCCTGGGTTTTTCGCTGTTCTTCCAGGTGTCGTGGCTGGCCGTGGCCGAGCGCATCGGCGAGAAGATCGAGTCGGCCATGGACTGGTTCCGCCTGCGTGTCGAGGACCGCGAAGACCGCCGCCAGGGCGAAGAGGCCGCCGTGCGGCGCGACGAAGCGCTGGTGAGCGAGCGCGCCCGCCATGTCGAGAAGCCGGCGGCGCCCGGCCGCGCCGAGCCCCAGATGGATGCGCAGCGGGATATTTCCGTGCCTGCACCGAAGAGCCTTCCATCGCTGGCGGCGCCCGTCGCCGCCCATCCGGCGTCGATGCCGATGCAGTCCGGCGACGCCGACCTGGGACCCGTCCCGATCAAGATCGAACCGCAGATGATGTCGGTGCCGAAGGGCGAGCGCGCGCAGAAAGAGCAGCAGACGCCGCTGTTCCGCGACCTGCCTGGCGACTCGCCGCTGCCGCCGCTGTCCCTGTTGGACAATCCACCGCCGGTACAGGAAACGGTCGCCGTCGAGACCCTCGAATTCACCAGCCGCCTGATCGAAAAGAAGCTCTCGGACTTCGGCGTCGAAGCGAAGGTCGTGGCCGCGTTCCCGGGCCCGGTCGTCACGCGCTACGAAATCGAGCCGGCCACCGGCGTCAAGGGCAGCCAGATCGTCAACCTGGCGCGCGATTTGGCCCGGTCCTTGTCGCTGACCTCGATCCGCGTCGTGGAAACCATCCCCGGCAAGAATTACATGGCGCTGGAATTGCCGAACCCGAAGCGCCAGATCGTGCGCCTCACGGAAATCGTCGGCTCGAAGGTCTATAACGACAGCCCGTCGAGTCTGACCGTGGCGCTCGGCAAGGACATCGCCGGCAAACCGGTCGTCGCCGACCTCGCGAAGATGCCGCACCTGCTGGTGGCCGGCACCACCGGTTCCGGTAAATCGGTCGGCATCAACGCCACCATCCTGTCGCTGCTCTACAAATCCGATCCGGCCGACGTGCGCCTGATCCTGATCGACCCGAAGATGCTGGAAATGTCGGTATACGAAGGCATTCCGCACCTGCTGGCGCCGGTCGTGACCGACATGCGCCAGGCCGGCCACGCGCTGAACTGGGCGGTGAACGAAATGGAGCGCCGCTACAAGCTCATGAGTAAACTCGGCGTGCGTAACCTGGCCGGCTACAACGCCAAGATCCTGGACGCCCAGAAGCGCGAGGAGCACATCCCGAACCCGTTCTCGATCATGCCGGACAACCCGGAGCCGCTGGAAAAGCTGCCGACGATCGTCATCATCATCGACGAATTGGCCGACCTGATGATGGTCGTGGGCAAGAAGGTGGAAGAGTTGATCGCCCGTATCGCCCAGAAGGCGCGCGCGGCCGGGATCCACCTGATCCTGGCGACCCAGCGTCCGTCGGTGGACGTGATCACGGGCCTGATCAAGGCGAACATCCCGACCCGCATCGCCTTCCAGGTGTCCTCGAAGATCGACTCGCGCACCATTCTCGACCAGATGGGCGCCGAAGCGCTGCTGGGCATGGGCGACATGCTCTACATGCCGCCGGGTACCGGCCTGCCGGTGCGGGTGCACGGCGCCTTCGTGTCGGACGAAGAAGTGCATCGAGTTGTAAAACATCTGCAGTCCACCGGCGAACCGAATTACATTGAAGGCATTCTCGAAGGCGGCACGCTGGAAGAGGGTGCGACGGGCGGCGACGGCATGCCGGCCGGCGAGGGGGGCGGCGAGTCCGACGCCCTGTACGACCAGGCCGTGGCCGTGGTGCTGAAGAACCGCCGCGCCTCGATCTCGCTGGTGCAGCGCCACCTGCGCATCGGCTACAACCGCGCCGCACGCCTGCTCGAACAGATGGAGCAGAGCGGCGTGGTCTCGCCGATGCAGTCGAACGGCAACCGCGACATCCTCGTGCCGGCCACCCAGGCGGAATAAGGGTGGCGCGTTCAACGCACCGATGCGCCTCCGCGCCGCCTGACAACAACCGCCACGCATAAAAAGGAGCACGATGACAATGAAAACCAAAATCGCCACCCTGATCGCCACCTTGATCCTTTCGAGCACCGCCCACGCCGCCGCCCTCGACCAGTTCAAGAGCTTCGTCGCCAACACCAAGGCCGCGAAAGGCGAATTCACCCAGCAGCAACAGCGCAAGTCCGCCACCAGCAAGGTCGCCCCGGTCTCGAGCGGCTCCTTCGTGTTCGCCCGTCCCGGCAAGTTCATCTGGAACTACCAGAAACCCTACGACCAGCTGCTGCAGGCCGACGGCGACCAGCTCTACATCTACGACAAGGACCTGAACCAGGTCACGATCAAGAAGCTGGGCAACGCGCTCGGCTCGTCGCCGGCCGCGATCCTGTTCGGCAGCAACGACCTGGAAAAGAACTTCACCCTGTCGGAAGCGGGCACCCGCGGCGGTCTCGAATGGCTGAGCGCCGTACCGAAGGCGCGCGACACCTCGTTCGAGCAGATCAGCATCGGCCTGCGCAATGGCATGCCGGAAGCGATGGAACTGAAAGACAACTTCGGCCAGACCTCGGTGCTGAAGTTCACCAGCTTCCAGCGCAACCCGACGCTCGGCGCGCAGCAGTTCAAGTTCGACATCCCGAAGGGCGCGGACGTCAACAGGCAGTAAGCGTATCGGCCGCGGCGCCGTACGTACCGTCCCCTGGCGCTCCTTTGCCTTACAATCGGCGACATCGATTACGGCAAGGAGCCCCCATGAAGGCAGTACGCATCCATCAATACGGAGGACGCGAGGTCCTCTCCATCGACGACATCCCCGTGCCGGCCATCGCGCCGGACGAAGTGCTGGTGCGCGTCGTGGCCGCGTCCATCAATCCGGTCGACTGGAAGGTCCGCGCCGGCTACCTGGCGCAAATGATCCCGCACCCGCTGCCGCTGACGCTCGGCTGGGACGTGTCCGGCGTGGTGGCAGCCGTCGGCGCCGGGGTCACGCAATGGCAGGTCGGCGACGCCGTGTTTTCGCGGCCCGACCTGGCGCGCAACGGCACCTACGCCGAATTCGTCGCGATCCGCGCCATCGAGTGCGCGCGCAAGCCGCGCACCATTTCGCACGTCGAGGCGGCCTC
>JAQGLR010000350.1 GCA_028292765.1 Massilia sp.
ACTTGCATGAACGAGTCATACACGGCCAGGTCGACGCGCTTGACCATCGAGGTCAGCATCGCACCCGGATGCAGGTAGTTCTGGTTCGAATCGACGCCGATCGCCAGCTTGCCTTTTTCCTTGGCCATCTGCAGGGCGCCCATGCCCGAACCGCCGGCCACCGCGAACACGACGTCGGCGCCGCGGTCGAATTGCTGGCGTGCCAGCTCGCCGCCCTTGGCTGGGTCGTTCCAGGCCGCGCTGGTGGTGCCGACCATGTTCTGCATGATGTCGATCTTCGGCTGCTGCGCCTTGGCGCCCTGGCCATAGACGCAGGCAAACGCGCGGATCAGCGGGATGTCCATGCCGCCGACGAAACCGATCTTCTTCGACTTCGACGCCATCGCCGCGGCGACGCCGACCAGGTACGAACCTTCCTGTTCCTTGAACATGATCGAGTTCACGTTTGCGCCCGGCGCGATCGAGTCGATCAGGACGAACTTCACGTTCGGGAATTCTTTCGCGACCTTGGCCACGGCCTGGGTCTGCGAGAAGCCGATGGCGGCGATCATGTCGAGCTTCTTGCGCGCCAGGCCGCGCATGACCTGCTCGGCTTGCGTGTCGCTGTTGGCCTGGACTTCGATGTATGGGATCTTGGTTTCTTTCTTGAAGCGCTCAGCGCCTTCGAAAGCGGACTGGTTGAACGATTTGTCGAACTTGCCGCCGGCGTCGTAGACGATGCCCAGCTTCGGCGCGCCTGCAGGCGCGCCTGCCGGCGCTTGCGCCAAAGCGCTGCCCGCGATGAACAAAGCCGCAATCGTCGTGCTGAATTGCTTGAATTTCATGAATGAGCTCCTGGAATTTCGATATTGTACCCGGCGCAACAGCTGTGTTGCGAGGGGCGGCCTAGAGGCAAGGCTCGGGAGTCCGGCGCTGGCCCAAGGACGACGCGCTGCCTGATACTCCATGCCGTGCGGATTGTGTCAGTCCCGGACATTTCATGCGGTTACGATTTGTATCGGAGCCCTTCCTTGGCGCCGGTGCGCGCGCGGATGTCGCACCGTCGCAACAGCAAGCGTCCAGGAGCAGGGCCGGGCACGGCCGTGTGGCCCACGCAATTCAAACTGCCAAAGCTCAGCCTGCCAAATATGCATCAGGCCACGGATGCAAGGCAAATACGATTTTACTTGGCAATTTATTTGGAGGAAATATAAATGCCGACAAGTTTCGGCATTTTTCCATCAAGCCACAGTTTCGATCAGTTGGGGCGGCGGCAGGGCGGCGCTGAAGCGTTTGACGAGGAAGGCCGCGATGCGGCTCTGCGTCGCTTCCAGGTAGGGAATGGTGAGATGGTCGGAGCCGGGCACGATCTCGTCGAGGATCAGGTTGGCGAGCTTTTCGCACAGCTGGTCGGTATGCGAGTGCGGCACGATGTTATCAAGCTCGGCGCGCAGCACGTAGGTGGGCACCGTCAGCGAGGGCGCGTGCTTGATCGATTCGAAGCGGTGGCGCAGCATGTATTCGATCGGCATCGCGCGGAACTTGCGCTTGGCGATCGCCAGGATCGAATCGTAGGGCGTGATCAGGACGACCGAGTGCGCCGCCCGTTCCCTGGCAACCTGCACCGCGACACCCGAACCGAGGCTGCGGCCGACGATGGCGATGCGCCGTGCGTCAACCTGCCCGAGGCCGGCGAGCCAGTCGTAGTGCGTGCAGCCATCGTCGATCATCAGGGTTTCTGCCGGGTCGCCGTGGGAATTGCCGTAGCCGCGGTAGTTCATCGCCAGCACCGTCATGTTCGGGAACAGGTTGCCGGCGTCGCGCACGACCCACGAGACTTCTTCGGAACGGCCGCCGAAATACAGCACCGCAGGCCGGGGCCCGGGCGTACGCGGCGTCATCAGCCAGCCGCACAGGCGGGTGCCGTCCTTGGCGCGCAGGACGATCGGGCGGGTGCGGTGGCCGGCGCTGCGCGGACTGGCCACTTCCGGGACGATGGTCGGGTTGAACACCAGCCGGCGCTGGTTGGCGGCAATCGCAGCCGTCAGGCCCAGCCACAACACGCTGGCAAACCCCGCCATCCCTGCCGCCATTTTTTTCGAAGTGTTCATGGCCCCAGTCTAACTCGGCGGTACGGAATGTTCTGTGCGCCATGTCGCCATGCATTGCAGCATGAGTGTTGGTCGGTGGGGCAGTATGCTTTTTGCTACAGGGGCGAGGGAGCGGGAGAAGCCGGCGCGGCGGCGAACGCGCCGGACGGAGGGCCGGCGCCCGGGGAGGCTGGCGGGAAGGCTGGCGGAGACGCGGATGCGTGCGGCGTCAGCGCATCACGGGGCCGCCCGCCGGCATTTTTCGTTCGGCCGCGATCATCGCGCGCACCATCGTTTCGTCGCCCGGGGCTTTCAGCTCCGGCGCGTCCTGCACCGGGCTGACGCCCTTCACGCGCATGCCCTGCTCGTAGACGAGGCGCCCGCCGAACCAGCCCGACAGCAGCACCCCGGCCGCGGCCAGCGCCGACATCCCCAGCGAACCGCCGCGGTGGCTGCGCGTGTCGCGGCGCATGACGACGTTGGCGGCGGTCAGCGCCAGCGCGCCGGTGTTCAGGAGCGCGTGGACGTTGGCGGTGCGCTTGACGTCGGTGTCGCGCTCGATCGTCATGTAGTCCATCGCACCGGCCACGCCGGCTGCCAGGCCGCCGATCAGGCCGCCCGCCAGGCTGTAATAGGAAGCGGTGGCGTAGTCGTCGTTGTCGGTCGCTCGGTGCATGGCGTCGAGGATGAAACCAAACGGAATCAGGGCGGCCGGGGCGACGATCAGCATCGGGTGCAGCGGATGGCCGGCGAACGTGGACTTGGGCATGGCGGAATCTCCTGTCGTTGTCAGTAGGTGGAACGAGTCTGACACAAGCCTTGAAACGCTTCCGCACGGTTATCCCGGGAAATTTCCCGACCGGGTCCTGGTGTGCGTCCACCTGGTTCGGGTAAGATTGCCGGTCCATTGCTCATCCAACAAGGAACCGCCGTGCATTTCCTGCTGACCTACGATCTCGCCCCCGATTACCTCGAACGCCGCGCCGAATTTCGCAACGAACACCTGAAGCTGGCGTGGGAGGCGCAGGAGCGTGGCGAAATGGTGCTCGCCGGTGCGCTTGATGCACCCGCCGACCGCGCACTGCTGGTTTTTAACTGCGACAGCGCCGAGACGCCCCAGCTGTTCGCGGCAAAAGACCCGTACGTGACGAACGGTCTCGTGCGCGCCTTCCATGTGCGCCGCTGGAACACGGTCGTCGGCGACATCGCCGCCAATCCGGTGCGCCCGGACTAGTTCGCCAAACGCCGGGCCGGCCCCGAGGATCAGCGCGGCACCAGTTTCAACACCAGGTGCTGCGTGGTCGCCACCAGCGTACCGGCGCCGAGGACGGCAATCCCGCGCGGTGCATTCAGGCCGCCGGGCAGGGGGCCGAGCACGTTGTTCTGGCTGCCCGCCACGCCGATGACCGTGCCGACCGACCCATTGGTGCCGATGCGCCGGACGGTGCCGTTGCCGGTATCGGCCACGAACAGGTTGCCTGCGCCGTCGATCGTCAGCCCGGCCGACCGGCAGAAACGTGCCGCTGCGACAGCACCATCGGCGCTGCCGCATTGCCCGGGCGCCCCGGCCAGGGTGCGCACCTCGCCCGAGGGCGAGATTTCGCGGATCGTGGAATTGGCCGTATCGGCCACGTACAGCCAGCCGTCTTCATCCACCTCGATATCCTGCGGCTCGCAGAAGCGCGCCGCATTGCCGCGGCCGTCGTTGCTGCCGCAGGCGCCGGCCACGCCGGCAATCGTGGTGACGTTGTTGGCGCGGTCGATGCGCCGGATGGTGTGGTTCAGCGTATCGGCCACGTACAGGTTGCCCTGGCGGTCGAGCGTGATGCCCTGCGGCGAGCAGAAGCGCGCGGCGCCCGCATTGCCATCAAGGCTGCCGCACTGGCCGGCCGCACCGGCGAGGGTGGTGACGGCGCCCGCGGCGCTCACCTGCCGGATCGTCGAGTTGCCGGTGTCCGTCACGTACAGGTTGCCGCCGGCGTCCACCTCGAGGCGGGTCGGCGTGTTGAAGCGCGCGCTTGATCCGGCGCCATCCTGGCTGCCGATGGCGCCCGTGCTGCCGGCGAGCGTGACCGCGACCCCCTGCGGCGACACCTTGCGGATCGTCGCGCTGTTCGTTTCGGCGACGTACAGGTTGCCGTCGGGAGCGGCGACGATGCCCTCGGGGCCGTCGAAACGGGCGTTCGATCCGGAACCGTCTTGCGAGCCGCCGCATTGCGGGCACAAGCCGCCGGCGATCAGAAAGACGCCCGTTTCGGCAGGCGGCTGGCCAGGCCCCGGGCCGTGTGGCTTGTCGTCGTGATCGTCATCGACATCGGTATAGCCGAGGCCGACCGACACCCCGCCACCGCAGGCGGCCAGCGCGGCGCACAGCATGAGGGGACCGAGCCGGCGCACGGCCCGGAGGAAAGTTGGCAGGGACATGGCGTCTCCTTGAAAGTGGCAGGGTATCCCGCCTTTATTCCACCGAGATTAATTAGCGGGTGCCCGCGCCATATGAGCGCGATCAAGCGTGCGCGGGTGGGCGTGGGGAACACGCGACAAGCGTACGCCACACGATTTATAGCCGTCCATGCTCATCGCCTTGGCGGGCCGGATTGCGCGGCAGCGCCCGTCACCGCAGGCGGCCGTTTTGTTTCGCGCCTGCAAGCTCTGTTCGGTTACACTTGCCCGGCTATTCAATCCGGGCAGGAGACCCCATGCAATCCGCTGTTAACTTGTGGCCGCTGCTGGGCGTGGCCGTCATCGCCGCCGGCTTCCTGCTGCGCGCCAATCCGGTGCTGGTCGTGGTCGCTGCCTGCGGCGTGACCGGGGCCGCCGCCGCGATGCCGTTCATGCACGTGCTCGAGTCGCTCGGCACCGCCTTCCTGAAAACCCGCAACCTGCCGCTGGTGCTGCTGCTGCCGCTGGCGGCGGTTGGCCTGCTCGAGCGCTTCGGCCTGAAAGAACATGCGATGGCCAGCATCGCGAAGATCCGCTCGGCCACCAGCGGGCGCCTGCTGATCGTCTACCTGTTCCTGCGCGAGGTGTCCGCCGCGGCCGGGCTGACCAGCCTGGGCGGGCAACCGTCGATGGTGCGCCCGCTGGTCGCGCCGCTCGCCGAAGGCGCCGCCGAGGCCCGCAACGGCAAAATCTCGGACAAGCTGCGCTACCGTATCCGCGCGATGGCGGCGGCGACCGACAACGTGGGCCTGTTCTTCGGCGAAGACATTTTCGTGGCCTTCGGGGCGATCGTGCTGATGCAGACCATCCTGCGCGCCGAAGGCATCGAGGTCGATCCGCTGCACATGGCCATGTGGGGCATCCCGACGGCGGTATGCGCCTTCATCATCCACAGCTGGAATTTGCGCCGGCTCGACGCCGCGATTCGCCGCGAAGGGGAGGGCAAGTGACGCATTTGCCAATCTTCTCGCTCGAACTGTTGTACGTGCTGGTGGGCCTGCTGCTGGCCTTCGTCGCGCTGCTGACGGCGTTCGACCGTGCCCATCCGCGCCGTGTCACGTCCAGCCTGTTCTGGGGGCTGTACGCCTCGGTCTACCTGCTTGGGGACTACATGGCGCCCGCGCTGGCCGGCGCGATCATGCTCGCGATGGCGCTGCTGGCGGGCTGCGGCCTGGTCAGGCCGGGCAAGCACGGCACGCTCGATGAGCCTGCGCGCCGCGCCAGCGCTACACGGCTTGGCAACCGTTTGTTCCTGCCGGCGCTGGTGATCCCGGTCGTCACCGTGCTCGGCGCCACGCTCCTGAAAGACGTGCAGATTGGCGAGCTGGCGCTGTTCGACAAGGCGCACCTGACGCTGGCCAGCCTTGGCCTCGGTTCGCTGCTCGCCACCGGCGCGGCCTGCTGGCTGACCCGCGCCACCCCCGTGCAAAGCCTGCGCGAAGCGCGGCGCCTGGTCGACGCCATGAGCTGGGCGGTGACGCTGCCGCACATGCTGGCCGTGCTCGGCCTGTTGTTTACCGAAGCGGGCGTCGGCAAGGCGGTGGCCGCGGTGACGACCACCTGGTTCGACGCCGATTCGCGCTTCACGGCCGTGGCGCTGTACTGCATCGGCATGGCGCTGTTCACGGTCATCATGGGCAACGGCTTTGCCGCCTTCCCCGTGATTGCCAGCGGCATCGGCGTGCCGGTGTTGGTAGGACAATACGATGCGAACCCGGCAGTGATGGCTGCCATCGGAATGTTCAGCGCGTATTGCGGCACATTAATGACGCCGATGGCGGCGAACTTTAATATCGTCCCGGCGGCCTTGCTGGAGTTGCCTGACAAGAACGCTGTGATCAAGGCGCAAATTCCGACGGCGCTGCCGCTACTGGCGGCAAACATCGTCCTCCTCTACTTCCTCATGAACCGATAGCCATGAAAAAAACTGTGCTGCTGACTGGATTCGAGCCGTTCAATGGAGCGACCATCAACCCGGCCTGGGAAGCGGTGCGCGCGCTGAAGGGCTGGAGCGGCGATGGCTTTTTCGTGGAGGTGCTGCAACTGCCGTGCGTGTTCGGCTTTGCCAACCGCGTCCTGCGCGGCGCGATCGACGAGATGAAGCCGGCCGTGGTGATCTGCGTCGGCCAGGCCGGCGGGCGTGCCGACCTGACGGTCGAGCGGGTGGCGATCAATGTCGACGATGCGCCGATTGTCGATAACGACCGGCAGCAGCCGGTCGATGCGACGATCGTGGCCGGCGCGCCGGCGGCATATTTTGCGACGCTGCCGGTGAAAGCGATCGTCGGCGCGATGCGCGAGCGCGGTTTAAAAGCCTCGGTGTCGCAGACGGCGGGTACGTTTGTGTGCAACCACGTGTTTTACGGGCTGATGAATCATATCGACGGCACCGGGGTGCAGGGCGGGTTCGTCCACGTGCCGTATTTGCCGGAGCAGGCGGCGGCGTTCGAGGGCGCGCCGTCGATGGCGCTGGCGGAGATTGTCGAAGGCTTGCGGGCGGCGGTGGAAGTGGCGGTGCGGGGTGGTGGGGATGTGGCGGCCGGCGGTGGCGCCACCCACTGAGCCGCAGGCCAGGGCATCAATGCCCGTCCGGCTTCAGGATCTTCAAAAACGCCCGCACCACCGGCGCATCGTCCTGGCTGGTATAGGTAATGTACAGGTTCGCCGACGGCGGATTGGTCCGGATCGGTAAAAACACGACCCCGGGCCAGCCGATGCGGCTGGTCGTTTCCGGCATCAGGGCCACGCCCAGCCCCGCACCCACCATCGCCAACAAGGTCTGCGGTTCGGCCGCTTCCTGGAAAATCGCCGGCTGGAAGCCCGCGTTGATGCAGCACTGGACCAGGTAGCGCGGCTCGGCGGACTGGTTCAGGTGCAGGCTCAGCATCGGTTCCTGCGCGATGTCCGTCAGCTCGATCGCGTCGCGCCGCGCCAGCGCGTGGTTCTTGTGCACGGCGACGCAGACGTTCTCGCGAAAGCACAGTTCCTGGCGCAGGTTGGCGGCCTTCAGTCCTTCGTCTTCCAGGCGCGGCTCGCGCCAGAAGCCGACGTCGATCTGCTTCGAGCGCAGCGCCTCGAACTGCTGGTCGGGGCCGGATTCGTGCAGGGTCCAGGTCACGCGCGGGAATTCGGTCTGGAAGCGTTCCAGCAGGCTCGGGATCGGCCCCCACATCGCCGAGCCGACGATGCCCACCCGCAGGCGCCCGACTTCGCCGCGGTCGATCTGGCGGATGGTGTCGATCGTCATGCGCATGCGCCCCAGCAGCTCCGAGGCTTCGACCATCAGCGCCTTGCCCGCCACCGTCAGCTCGAAGCTGCGCGTGGTGCGCGCGAACAGGCGCACGCCGAGTTCGGATTCCAGCTTCATGATCTGCTGGGAGAGGGGCGGCTGCGAGATGTGCAGGCGCTCGGCGGCGCGGCTGAAGCTCTTTTCCTCGGCCACGGCCAGGAAGTACTTCAGCTGTTTCAGGTCGATCGACATGGGTTGTCAGGCAGCGTTAAGCGCCACGGCCAGGCGCGAGCCGACCAGCGCGTTGTGCTTGACCAGCGCGATGTTGGTGACGAGGCTGCGCCCTGCGGTCAGTTCCTTGATGCGCGCCAGCAGGAACGGCGTCACTGCCTTGCCGGCCACGCCCTGCTGCGCCGCCTCGACGAGTGCCTGCCCGGTGATGCGGTCGATCTCTTCCTTCGGCATCGCCGATTGTTCCGGCACCGGATTGCCGATCACGACCCCACCGGCCATGCCGAGCTGCCACTTGGTGCGGATGAAGTTCGCCTGTTCCTCCGCGCTGTCGAGCTGGAAGTCGGCCTTGAAGCCGCTTTCGCGGGTGAAGAAGGCCGGGAAGCCGGGCTGGCCGACGCTTAAGGTCGGCACGCCGTGCGTTTCCAGGTATTCGAGCGTCAGGCCG
>JAQGLR010000360.1 GCA_028292765.1 Massilia sp.
GCTCAGCCGCGGGAAGCGCGATCGCCGGCCCCGCCGCCAGGCGCGACAACAGCTGCGCGACGCTCTCCGGCCGGGCGGCGGGATCGTGTGCCAGGCCGCCGCGCAGCGCCTCCCACTGATGCTCGGCCAGCCCGTCCGGCCGTACAAATTCGCCCCCGGCCGCAGGCGCCAGGCCGGTCAGCATCTGGTGGATCATCGCCGCCACCGAATACACGTCCAGGCTGGGCGCCGGCAGGCGGTCCGGCGCGCCCGCTTCCGGCGCCCGGTAGCCCGGCGTACCGGAGCGCGCCGGCGCCTCGATGGAGGCCTGCGTGCCCGCGTCCGCCCGTGCCCTGGCTGCAATGCCGAAGTCGAGCAGCTTGACCTCGCCGCGCGCGGTCACGAAGACATTCGCCGGCTTGATGTCGCGATGGACCAGGCGGTGCTTTGCCCAGGCATAGTCGAGTGCCGCGCCGATCGGCGCCAGCAGCGCCAGCACGCGCGGCAGCGGCAGCGGCCCCTCGCGCGCCAGCAGGCTGCCCGTGTCTTCGCCCTCCAGGCATTCCATGATCAGGAAAAAGCTGGCCGTGGCCGGGTCCTGCGCCCAGTCGTAGACCCGCACGATGTGTTCATGGGCCAGGCGCCGCGCCCGCGTGGCTTCCTGCACCAGCAGCCTGGCGTGGCTGCTGCTTTCCGTCAGCTCGGGCGACAGGATCTTCAGCGCCACCTGCGCGCTGTGGCCAAGCGAGGCGTGCGTCGCCAGGTCGGTCGCCTGCCAGACCTGGCCCATGCCGCCGAGCGCGATCAGCCGCTCCAGCCGGTAGCGCCGGTTGGCGGGGCCGACGTGCTGGCCCTGCATCAGGCCGAGTTCGGTCCGCGCCGGGTCTGGAGACGCGTGCGCAGCGTCCAGGATCGCGTTCTTGCGCTGCTCGAACTCCTCGCGGCTCAGCAGGCCGTCGTCGTGCAGGGCGCGCAGCTCGCGGATCTTGTCGATGGCTGTCTGCATCGGGCCCGGCTCAGGCGTGCAGCGCGGCGCCGCAGGCGCCGCAGAAGCGGTCGCTCGAGGCCACCGGGTGGCCATGGACGCAGGCACGGGCCGCGCCCGCAACCGCGCCGAGCGCCGCCTTGTTCACGTCGTTCTGCAAGGCCAGCAGGTCGAGCTGGTGGCGCCGGTCCTTGTCGACCTCGAGGTCGCGCCGCAGGCGTTCGCGCTCGGCCGCGTTTTGCGCCAACTCGGCGGCTTCCAGCGCCTTGATCTCGCCGCCGGCCGCCACCACCCCGGCCAGCGCCCCCAACTGGCCGGCGTCCATCGTCGCGTGGACCCGGGTTTTCAGGTAGTCGGACAGGATCGCCGCATTCGGCGCGGCGGCAAGCGCCAGTTTCGTGGTGTCGTCGAGCGCGTCCAGCGACGCGGCGCGTTCGATCTCGATGCGGGCGCGCTGCAACTCGTGCTGCCAGGCCGCCTCCTGTTCGGCGCTGCGCTGGGCATGGCGGCGTTCCTCGGCCAGCAGCTCGACCTCCTTGGCCTGGCGTGCCTGCCGGTGCTCCGCGTCGAGGGTGCGCAGCAGCTTTTCGTGCTGGGCGATGGCGTCCTGCTGCCCGCCTTCGCGGCGCAGCGCGTCGACTTGCTGCCTGAGCCCTTCCAGTTCCAGGTCGGCCGCCTGCAGGGACGCGCGGAGGCGGGCCTGCGCCTGCTGCTCTTCCCATTCCGCTTCGCGTTCGGCGGCGCGCCGGCGCGCGCCATTCGCCAGCACCACGAGATCGAACTGCGCCTTGTGTTCTTCTTCGTCGAGGGCCAGGGCGCGGCGCGCCGCCGCCGTCTCCGCCGCGCGCAACCGGGCCAGCTCCTCGCGCTGGCGCGATGCGTCCTCGATCTCTTTCGCCTGCTCCACCTTGTTGCGGATCTGCTGGACCAGCAACTGCTGCGAGAAGCGCTGCTGCGCCAGGCGGCGCGCCTGCAGCGCTTCCTGCTGGGCGACTTCGAGCGCGCCGCGCATGCGGATCTGCGCCATTGCCTGCAGGTGCGCCCACTCGGCCTGCTCGCCCGCACGGTGCGCGCGCTTTTGCAGAAGGTCGTGTTCCAGCTCCGCCAGCACTTCGCCGGCGCCGCGCTCGATCGCCTCGCGCCGCGATTTTGCTTCCGCCACGCGCGCATACAGGTCGATCTCGCGGGCGCGCACCGCCTGCGCCCGTTCGGCGTTGGCCAGGGTCAGTCCGGCGCGGTCGATGGCCTCGTCCTGGCGCAGCTCCAGCCGGCGCAGGCGCAGGCGCGACGCCTGTTCTTCGCGCTCCATGCGGTGCCATTCGCCTTCGTCGTACAGCTCGTCGAGCTGGCGCGCGTGCGCCATCTGCACCCGGCGCTCGTCGGCGGCCAGCCACAGCGTGCCGACGCGGGCGCGGTTGGCGTCGAATTTATCGTGGCGCAACGCCAGCGTATCGACCTGCACCACGCCCAGGCCGAAACCTGCCAGCAGCAGGCGCAGCGCGCCCTGCAGGCGCTCGTCGAACTGGGCGCGCAAGTCGCGGTTGCCGGCCATCTCGCGCAGCGACCGGCTGCCCAGGAATTCCGCCGCCAGCTGGCGTACGGCCGGTGCCAGCAGCTCGCGCAACTGCGCGCTGCCGACCGTGCCGGGCATGGTCATGAAGTGGCGCGCAAAGGCGGGGACGTTCTCGACGCGCAGGCTGACGGTGAAGCGGCTTGAGACCACCAGGTGCTCGCTCGTTTCCAGGTCGTCGAAGGCGAATTCGACCGGCAGCGCGCCTGTTTTCGTGACCAGGATTTCGGCGTGGCCGTCGCGCAGCAGGTGGTTCAGGCGCGTGAAAAAGCCTTCGATCTCGTAGTCACCTTGCGGCACCTCTGTCGCCTGGCCGCCCTGCAGGATCCAGGCGCGGGCGGTGGCCGGCACGCGCAGGGTCTTGACGAACAGGCCCGTCAGCGCGCGCACGCCAAAGAACACGGCCAGCTCGTCGGGGCCGGCGACCCAGCGGTTTTCAACCAGCACCGGGCTCCTTCCGGGTGCGCCGAGCGTGATGCCGCAGGCCGCGCAATAGAGTGCGCCATCGGCGTTCTTGCGCTCGCAGCGCGGGCACCGGGTGCCGCCAAAACCGAACATCTGGAACATGATCCGACTCCATCCTGGTGTAACTCGGGTTACGACTGCCGAGCCGATTCTATCAGCCCGGCGATCAAATGATGCCGATGCGGTCGACGCAAGCCAGGCTCGCACCCTTGCGCCGCAATGCCTCGCGCAAGCCTGGCGGCAGCCCCGGTTCCCACGCGCGCGGCAACAGCACGCGGTCGCCGGCTTGCGCCTCGCGCTCGATCAGGGCGCACTTCGGGCCCAGGCCCTCCACCGCTTCCACCTGGCCCGCATGCCAGGCGCTGGAACAGCCGCTGGCGATGATGCGGCCGGGCGGGATGAATTCGCGCCCGCGCGCGATGCGGTCGGCCAGCACCAGCGCCAGTTCGTACGAATTGCCGTGGAAGCTGTCGGCGCCGAAGCGCACCGTCGTGCGCCAGCGGGCGCCGGCCTGGCCGTCGAAGTGGCGCGCTCCGGCGAGTGCATGACGGACGGCCGCCTGGCGCGCGCTGTCCAGGCCGGGCGCGGCGATCGTGTCCTCGTCGCCGGCGCCAGCCAGCGGAAAGACGCTGGCTTCGACCCAGCACAGGACGTCGTTGATGCCGCCGCTGTGCAGCGGGAACCAGGCGCGCGCGGTCGACACCGATGCCGCCACGTCGGGCTGGCCCGACAATGCGCCAAGATGCTGCAACCGCCGGTCGCCGCCGAGCAGGGTTCCGGGTGGCGCGCCACGCAGGTCGTGGCCCTCGACGCGCCCGCGTTCCCATGCGCGGGACCAGCCGTTGGCGACCAGTCCTTCGCGCGCCGGCACCAGGCCGCGCACCATGCGGTCGGCCAGCACGACGGCCAGTTCCCAGTCGCGTTCTTGCGGGCCAGGCGCGCGATCGATGCTGATGACGACTTGGTCGCGGCTGTCGTGGCGCGCCTCGGTATGGCGGGCCAGGCGCGTCACCTGCCCCATGCGCGCCGCGATCGCCGGGGCGCCGGGTGCGCTGCACTTGACCTCGGCGCGCCCGCCGCGCGGGCGGCGCGTGGCCGTCACCGTGACCAGGCTGCCGTCCGCCAGCAGGCTGGCGACCCGTGCGCTGTCCGGGCGTGCGGTTTGCGTGCTCATGCAGGTTCTCCCAAGTCCACCCCCTCGTTTTCTCTCACATCGCCTCCTTCGTCTTCCCTTTCCGGCGCCACCCGCTTGCGCCCGGCCATCTCGTGTTCGAGGTTGGCGACGATGCGGTCGGCTTCGTCCAGCAGGCCGGCCAGCGCCGCGTCGTCGGCGCGTTCGAGGCGGGCGAGCAGCGCCCAGGCTTCGTCGAGCGCTGCCGCCGCGCGCACGCT
>JAQGLR010000366.1 GCA_028292765.1 Massilia sp.
GGCCTGGCGCGCCGCGCCGGAATTGTCGCGCGTGACGCTGCCGCCGGGATGGCGCGACCCCTTGCCCGAGCGGGCTGCCGCTGCCGGCGCCATCGAACCGCAATGGTGGCGCGGCTTCGGCGACCCCAGCCTGGGCGCGCTGGTCGAGGCGGCGCTGGCGCGCAACAGCGATGTGCTGATCGCAGTTGCCCGCGTCGACGAGGCGCGGGCGCAGGCCGCACTCGCGGAGGCGGCGCGCCTGCCGGCCCTGAACGGCGCGCTGGGCCTGCAGGCGGGACACGCCCTGGAAGTGACCGGGGTCGTGAATACCCGGGTGCTCCAGCCGGCGCTGCAGGCGAACTGGGAGCCCGACATCTTCGGACGCATCCGCACCCAGGCCAGGGCCGCAGGCCTGGCCTACCGCGCCAGCGCAGCCGAACTCGATGCCGCGGCGCTCGGCGTGGCCGCAGCGACGGCGCAGAACTACGTCGCCCTCCTCGCGCTCGACGCCCAGCTGTTCATCACGCGCGAAACGGTCGCGTCGCGCGCGCAGGCGCTGCGCCTGGCGAGCGACCAGGCGCGCGTCGGCTACATCTCGCAACTGCAGCTGACGCAGGCCCAGTCCGAGTACCAGTCGGTGCTGCAGGCCGTGCCGGAACTCGAACTGGCGGTGCGGCGCCAGGAAAACGCCGTGCGCCTGCTGGCCGGCGAGCTGCCCGGGGACGTGGCGAGAAGCGCCACCCGCGGCCAGGGCTTCGCACGGCTGCGGCTGCCGCCGGTACCAAGCGCGCTGCCCTCGAACTTGCTCGCCCGGCGCCCCGACATCGCACAGCGCGCGCTGCTGCTGGCCGCCAGCGACGCGGCCCTCGCGCTGCGGCGCCAGGCCTTTTTGCCGCAGGTGACGCTCAGCGCCCAACTGGGCAGCCTGTTCGTCAATGCGCTCGACTACGACCCGGTGTCGGTATGGAACATTGGCGGCAGCGTGCTGGCGCCGCTGTTTTCCGGGGGACGCCTGTCGGCGCAGTACGAAGCAGCCGCGTCGCAGCGCGACCAGGCGGCGTTCGCCTACCGCCGGACGGTGCTGACGTCTTTTTCGGAGGTGGAAAATGCCCTCGCCGGGGTGCCGCGCCTGCGCGAGCAGGTCGGGCATGCGACCCAGCGGCGTGCGATCCTGGCGCGCTCGCTCGGCTATGCGCGCGACCGCTACCAGGCCGGATATGCCTCCTATCTCGAGGAACTGGACGCCCAGCGCAATCTATACCGGGTCGAGCTCGATCTCGTTACCTTGCAGCGCACACAGGTCGACAACCTGATCGCGCTGTACCGGGCGCTGGGTGGCGGCTGGCCTGCCGGGGCGGGCCCTTGATGTAGTTCAAACCTGCGCTCGAATGCTGCACAGCAGCACGAAAATACTTCCCTGCAGAGCATGTGCGCGGCCCTGCAGGATTTATCATTTCAGCTTGCCGCACATCACCTCACAAAGGAAACGCGCATTATGAGCCAGGGTAATCCTCTGTCGCTGCATGTCCCGGAGCCAACAGGCCGTCCGGGTTGCAAGACCGATTTTTCGTATCTCCATATCAGCAAGGCCGGCGAAGTGCGCCGGCCGCCGACCGACGTCCAGTTCGGCGACACCGCCGACCTCGTGTCCGTCCTCATCCGCGTGCTCGACGACGACGGTAACGCCGTCGGCCCGTGGGCGCCCGACATCAGCCTCGACCAGATGCGCTTCGGCCTGCGCACGATGATGAAGACCCGCATCTTCGATGCGCGCATGGTCATCGGCCAGCGCCAGAAGAAGATGTCCTTCTACATGACCTCGCTCGGCGAGGAAGCCATCGGCACCGGGCAGTCGCTCGCGCTGAAAGACGGCGACATGTGCTTTCCGACCTACCGCCAGCAAAGCCTCTTGATGGCGCGCGAGTACCCGATGGTCGACATGATCTGCCAGCTGTTCTCGAACGAGCGCGACCCGATGAAGGGCCGCCAGCTGCCGGTCATGTACTCGGTCAAGGCAAAAGGCTTTTTCTCGATCTCCGGCAACCTGGCGACCCAGATGCCGCAGGCGGTCGGCTGGGCGATGGCCTCGGCGATCAAGGGCGACACGAAAATCGCTTCCGCCTGGATCGGCGACGGCGCCACCGCCGAATCGGACTTCCACACCGCGCTGACCTTCGCGCACGTGTACCGCGCGCCCTGCATCATCAACGTCGTCAACAACCAGTGGGCGATCTCGACCTTCCAGGCCATCGCCGGCGGCGAGAGCGTGACCTTTGCCGCGCGCGGCGTGGGCTCGGGCATCGCCTCCCTGCGCGTGGACGGCAACGACTTCCTGGCCGTGTACTCGGCATCCTGCTGGGCCGCCGAGCGCGCCCGCAACAACCTCGGCCCGACGCTGATCGAATGGGTGACCTACCGCGCCGGCCCGCACTCCACCTCCGACGATCCGTCGCGCTACCGACCTACCGACGACTGGTCCCGTTTCCCGCTGGGCGATCCGATCGCCCGCCTGCGCCAGCACCTGACGAAACTGGGCGCCTGGACCGACG
>JAQGLR010000407.1 GCA_028292765.1 Massilia sp.
GCATCGGCGTACGGCAGCCGTCGCGGCCCTTGAACTCGGGCCAGAAGGTGATGCCGTACGGGTCTTGCAGCAGTTCGTAAGGCACGTCCGCTTCCGGCAGCGCCAGCTCGTCGCCCTGGTACAGGCAAGGCGTGCCCTTGAGCGACAGCTGCATCGCCAGCACCATCGCGGCAAACGAGGCCGGCGCGTCTTCGCCCTTCCAGCGCGTCACGACGCGGATGGCGTCGTGGTTGCCGACCGACCAGGAGGCCCAGCCGCCTTTGACGCGCGCCTCGAATTCCTCGACCTGGGTGCGGATGTGCGCCGCCGTGAATTGCGGCGTCAGCAGGTTGAAGCTGTAGGCCATGTGCAGCTTGTCGCCGTCGGCCGTGTACTCGGCCATGCAGGCCAGGGCATCGTCGGCACCGACTTCGCCGATCGACACGGCGCCGTATTCGTTCAGCAGTGCGCGGATCTTTTGCAGGAAAGCGATGTTTTCCGGACGCGTCTTGTCGTAGATGTGGGCCTGCATGCCGTACGGGTTGACGTCGGTGACCGAGGCCACGTCGCGGGTGATCGCCGGCGGATTGCTACGCAGTCCGGTGTCGTGGAAATGGTAGTTGCAGGCATCCATGCGCACGCCGTCGACGCCGCGCTCGAGCCAGAAACGCAGCGCGTCCAGGTGGGCCTGCTGCACGTCCGGCTTGTGGAAGTTGAGCTGCGGCTGGCTGACCAGGAAGTTATGCATGTAATACTGCTTGCGCCGCGTGTCCCATTGCCAGGCGGAGCCGCCGAAGACCGACATCCAGTTGTTCGGAGGATTGCCGTCCGGCGCCGCGTCGGCCCAGACATACCAGTCGGCCTTCGGGTTGTCGCGGCTCGAGCGGCTCTCGACGAACCACGGATGGGCGTCGGCCGTGTGCGCCATGACCTGGTCGATCATGATCTTCAGGCCCAGCGAGTGCGCTTTCGCGATCATCGCGTCGAAGTCGGCCAGGGTGCCGAACAGCGGGTCGACGTCGCAGTAGTCGGAGATGTCGTAGCCGAAGTCCTTCATCGGCGACTTGAAGTATGGCGAGAGCCAGACGATGTCCACGCCCAGGCCGGCGATGTAGTCGAGCTTCGCGGTAATGCCGGGAATGTCGCCGACGCCGTCGCCGTTCGAGTCGAGGTAGCTGCGCGGGTAGACCTGGTAAATGATGGCTTCGCGCCACCAGTCGTGCTTTTGCGTGGGCTTTTGCGTGGAATTCTGGGTCATGACGGATGATCTGGTTGGGTGGTTTTTATGCAATATACAGCAGGTTTTCCGAACTTACAATCCGTCCGAAGCGTGTAAATATCGGCATATTTCCTTTGCATTCAAGGGCTTAGATGCAAATTATATTTGCACGTCGAATGGATGAGGTAGCAAAACTACAAACGCCCCTCCCTACCATTTATTTTCCTGTTGCAAAGACCGCACCCGCGTCATAGCATCCCGGGTTGAACCCTTTTCAAAGACGCGTCATGAGCCAGCCGACACCCACCGCATCCACCGGGCGCATGCCCCGCCAGATCCCCTATATCATCGCCAACGAGGGGTGCGAACGCTTCAGCTTCTACGGCATGCGCAACATCCTCACGCCTTTCCTGATCTCGACGCTGCTGCTGTTTTTGCCGGAGTCCGAGCGCACCGGCGAAGCCAAGCACGTGTTCCACACCTTCGTCATCGGCGTGTACTTCTTCCCGCTGCTCGGCGGCTGGCTGGCCGACCGCTTCTTCGGCAAGTACAACACCGTGTTCTGGCTCAGCCTCGTGTACTGCGCGGGCCATGCCTGCCTGGCCATCTTCGAGGACAACGTCAACGGCTTCTATCTCGGCCTGGGCCTGATCGCGCTCGGCTCGGGCGGCATCAAGCCGCTGGTCGCCTCGTTTGTCGGCGACCAGTTCGACCAGACCAACAAGGGCAAAGCGAAGGTCGTGTTCGACGCCTTCTACTGGATCATCAATTTCGGCTCCTTCTTCGCCTCGCTGTTGATGCCGCTGTTCCTGAAGAACTACGGTCCGGCCGTCGCCTTCGGCATCCCGGGCATCCTGATGTTCATCGCAACCATGGTGTTCTGGAGCGGCAAGAAGAAGTACGTGCACATTCCCCCCAGCGCGGCCAACCCGAATTCGTTCACGCGCGTCGCGCGCACCGCGCTGATGAGCACCGCGCCGGGCCAGGGCCGTCCCGGCCTGAGCGTCGCGCTGATCGGCGTGCTGGGCGCCGTCGTTTCGCTGGCGATGACGCCGCAGTGGGGCTTCGTGATCGCCGCCTGCATGGCGCTGGTGCTGCTGCTGGCCTTCGGCGGCATCGGCACCTCGATGCAGCTCGAGCGCGCGCGTGGCCACCATCCGGCGGAAGCCGTCGACGGCGTGCGCGCCGTGCTGCGCCTGCTGATCGTGTTCGCACTCGTCACGCCGTTCTGGTCGCTGTTCGACCAGAAGGCATCGACCTGGGTGGTGCAGGCCAACTCGATGATCACCACCTTCTCGGTCTTCGGCAACGAGTTCACGCTGCTGCCGGCCCAGATGCAGGCGCTCAATCCGATGCTCGTGATGCTGCTCATCCCGTTCAACAACCTGGTGCTGTTCCCGATGCTGCAGAAGGTCGGCCTCACGCCCACTCCGCTGCGCCGCATGACGGCCGGTATCGCCTTCTCGGCCCTGTCCTGGCTCGTGATCGGCACCATCCAGGTATCGATGGACGCCGGCACCCCGACCTCGATGGCCTGGCAAATCCTGCCGTACGCGCTGCTGACGATGGGCGAAGTGCTGGTCTCCGCGACCGGCCTCGAATTCGCCTACAGCCAGGCGCCGTCCTCGATGAAAGGCGTGATCATGGCGCTCTGGTACCTGGCGGTCACCGTCGGCAACCTGTGGGTGCTGGTCGTGAACGCGGCGGTGAAGAATGAAGCGGTGCTGACGACGATCGGCAACTCCGGCGTCGGTGTAATCGCCTTCCAGATGTACTTCTTCGCGGCCTTTGCGCTATTGGCGGCGATCGCCTTCGGCCTGTACGCGAAGCGCTACAAGATGGTCGACTACTACCGTAGCACCGAGGGTGCGAACGCGCCCGCCCCCGCCAAGGTCTGACCGGCTCCATAGCCCGCCCTTCCGGCGGGCGTTTTTTATCGGGCGTGTCGTCAAGGCTAGTAAAATTACATCGAATAACGCCGCGCCGCCAGCATCCCTCACACGCTGACGCGCCTTCCTGTAACCGAACTACGTCAACCGTTCGAATAAAGCCTTATGATCCGATACGCCTGTGCCGCCCTCGCCGTCGCCGCCACCTGTTCCGCGCACGCGGCCATTCCGCTGCAAGCCTGCGACAGCCCGGCCTTTGCCACGGTCCTGCATGCGGCCCCGCAAAAGCTCGAGGCGCGCGCCGTCTGGCTCGAGCGGCGCCTGGCCAAATGGCCCGGCATGGCAGGAGAAGGCGCGGGTGAAGCCATATTCCGCCTCTACCATTCGCCGGCCGGCTCGATCAACGCAAGCACAGGCGCGAAGGTGGCAGGCGCCTCCGGCTCGCTCGACCTGTCCGTCTTCAACGGCGAGGTGCCGGCAGCGGCCGCGCAGCGCTTCAAGTACGTCGGCGCGGGCGTCGTGCTGGCGCTCAAGGATGCCGACCTGCCGCGCCTCACCCTCGCCCGGCTGCACCGCGAACAACTGGTGCTGGTGCGCGAGGCGCTCGACGGCACCGTGCTTGCCGCCACCCGCCTGCAAAGCGCCGGCGCCCTCGACGACCTGTACGCCGCCGCCGAAAGCGTGCTTGATCTCGGCGCCACCCCGGCAAAGAACCGCACCAGCTTCAAGCTGTGGGCGCCGACCGCCCAGAACGTGGCCGTGTGCGTGTACCAGGACGGCGCCGGGAAGGCCGGCGCCATCCATGCGCTGGCTTTCGATGCGCGCACCGGCGTGTGGGGGACAAACCTGCCTGCCGACCTGTCCGGCCGCTATTACAACTACGCGGTCGACGTCGTGGCCGGCGACAGCGGCCTGGTACGCAACTTCGTCACCGACCCGTATTCGGTCAGCCTCACCACCGACTCGAAGCGCAGCTATATCGCCGACCTCGCCTCCCCTGCCCTCAAACCGGCCGGCTGGGACGCGCACCGCGCGCCCGGCACCGTCAAGGCGCAGCCCGACATGGCGGTCTACGAACTGCACGTGCGCGATTTTTCGCGCGACGACCCGACCGTGCCGCCGGCGAAGCGCGGCAAGTACTCGGCCTTCGGCGAAACGCAGTCGAACGGCATGCGCCACCTGAAGGCGCTGGCCAAGGCCGGCCTGACCGACATCCACCTGCTGCCCGTCTACGACATCGGCAGCGTCCCGGAAAAAGCCTGCGTGGCGCCGAAACCCGAGGGCGCACCGGACAGCGAACACCAGCAGGCCCTGATCGCCAAAACGGCGCACGAGGACTGCTACAACTGGGGCTACGACCCTTACCACTACAACGCGCCGGAAGGCAGCTACGCCAGCGCCGCGCACGACGGCGCGCGCCGCATCGTGGAGTTCCGCGAGATGGTGCAGAACCTGCACCGCGCCGGCCTGCGCGTCGGCATGGACGTGGTCTACAACCATACCTTCATCGCGGGCCAGAACGAAAAATCGGTGCTGGACCGCGTGGTGCCCGGCTACTACCACCGCCTGGATGCAAAAGGCGCCATCGAGCAGTCGACCTGCTGCGACAACACGGCCACCGAGAACGCGATGATGGCCAAGCTGATGATCGAGTCCGCCGAGCTGTGGACCAGACACTATAAGATCGACTCTTTCCGCTTCGACC
>JAQGLR010000412.1 GCA_028292765.1 Massilia sp.
CCCAGTACCTGATGACGACGCCGCTGACGCACAACACCGACGTCTACGATCCTTCGGAACTGACGCTCATCACGAGCAAGAAGAAGAAGGACACGCAGTGGGCGCAGCCGATTTTCGTGCTGCAGCGCCGGAAGGAAGAGGCGAAAGCCGCGTAAAAGCGCGTGAAAACAGGACTGCTGGCAGCCAGGCCACCCGCAACCCGGGACTTCCGGCACCATGCAGTCCCGGGTTCCCGGCGAAGCGCTAGAATGCCTTTGTCGGGCCCGGCATGGATGCTCCCTGCCACGCCGGATTGCTTAACGATGGTCTGCATGAATATCGCTCACTTTTACTAGCCGACAGGATTTCCATGCGCCTCCCTTTGTTCATTCGGGAAAGCCTTGACGAGAGGGGACTCTGAATGCACATCAGTCAACAGGCTACACACACCCTGGAACTGCGCGTGCGCGAGTTGCAGCAGTTGTTCAATTCGCTCGACCCTACCCCCTTTTTGAACAAGGACCTCGATGGCGCATGCGAGGCTTTCATCGAAAACTGGGCGCTTTCGCTGCCGCATGCAAGCCATTTGCAGCTGACCATCCATGTCGAGCAGCCCCCCATGCCCGAGGGGGCGAGTGAGCTGGTCGCAATGGCCATTCACAACCACTATGCCTACAAGACGGAGCTCGTCCAGGGCGAACTCAGGCAGTTGCTGCGGCTCGGCCGTACCAGCCTGGCGGTCGGACTGAGTTTTGTCGTCATATGCCTTTTATCGGCCGAAGCCATTTCAAGCGTGGTTGCCGGCCCGGCCGCCCGTATCGCCCGGGAGAGCCTGACCATTATTGGCTGGGTCGCGATGTGGCGGCCGGTCCAGATTTTTTTGTATGACTGGTGGCCACTGAAGGGCCGCATCCGCGTGTTTGAGAACTTGCGGTTTGCGCGCGTGAACGTTGTTTGACTGATCGCCGCGATCAAGCGAGGGCTTACCGGGGCGCGTCCTTGACGAGCAGGCGCTCGAGAAGCCTGATTTGCTCCTGCTGGGTTGCCAGCAGCTTGCCCCACTGATTTCCTCGTAACAGGTCCAGCTTCTCGTGCAACAGCATGATTTCGAGTTCAGCCTTCAGATTGACCTCGTAGTCATGCTCCGCAATCAGCCGGTCCTTCTGGGCCTGCCTGTTCTGGGACATCAGGATGATCGGTGCCTGGATTGCGGCGAGCATGGACAGGACCAGGTTGAGCAAAATATACGGGTAGCTGTCGAACACCACGCCATGGCGGACGAGTACGAATGAATTCAAGCCCACCCACAGTAACAAGGTTGCGGCGAATAGTCCGATGAATGTCCAGGAACCGCCAAAGCGCGCTACCGCGTCGGCGGCGCGTTGCCCGAACATGGGGCTGGCTGCTGCCTGGCCGGACATGTCCCTGGCGATGTGCTTTCGCTCGGCGATGTGACGCGCGACACGCTTGCTCTTTTCGTCGAGTGCCTCGTAGGGTGCGCCGAGCAGTGTCAGGGCAATGTCATCCGTTTTCGCTTCCATCTGCCTACTGGCCAGGCTGAACCAATGCATTACCGTTGCCAGCGCGCTTTTTCGCTGCGATGGAGGCCAATAGCGTCGTCAGGGTGTCGAGGTTGGCCGGTTTTGTGATGTGGTGATCGAACCCTGCAAGGGATGATTTCGCACGTTCGTCCGCGCCGCCCCATCCGGTCAGCGCGATGAGGACCGTTCCTTCAATACCGTCGGTTTTGCGAATCGCGAGGGCAGTCTCGTAGCCATTCAGGAATGGCATGCCAATGTCGAGAAAGATCGCATCCGGGCGGGAGGCCTTGGCCACCGCCAAGGCTTGCGCCCCATCGTAGGCCACGCTGCACTCATGCCCAAGCATGGCCATGACATCCGACATTGAATCGGCGGCGTCGGCATTGTCGTCAGCGATCAGGATGTTCAGGCTTGCCGCGTCAAGCGGTTCCCCTACGATTCCGGGAGCTGATAACAGGTCCTGGTCGGAGATGGCCAAGGGTAACCGGATGGTGAACACGCTTCCCGCATCCAGTCCGGCGCTTCGGGCCAGAACGGTACCGCCATGAAGTCCGACCAGCTGCCGTACCAATGACAGCCCGATGCCAAGCCCCCCTTGCGAGCGCTCGATGCTTTTTCCGACCTGGGAAAACATCGTGAAAACACTCTCGATTTGCGACTCTGCGATGCCGACGCCATTATCGGCGATCGAGATGACCGCCTCGTCTCCCTCCCGTGCGGCGGACAGCGAGATTGCCCCGCCCCTGGGCGTGTATTTGGCAGCATTGTTGAGAAGGTTGCTGACCGCCTGGATAATCCGCGTCGGGTCCGCAAACAAGTGCATCGGTTCAGGCGCAATGGCCAGGGTGAACGTGTGTCCGCTCGCGTCCATCAAGGGCGCGCTGGTTTCAACCGCCACAGCAAGAATAGCGGCGAGATCGACCTCGAGCTTTTTAAGATCGACTTTGCCGCTGCTGATGCGAGCGATGTCGAGCAAGTCATCGACCAGGTGCGACAGCTGGCCGACCTGGCGCGCCATCATTGCCCGGGTGCGGGCGACGACCTCGGGCTTGTCAGCACATAGGCGCATCACATCGAGACCGTTCGAGATAGGCGCCAACGGGTTGCGCAGTTCGTGCGCCAGCGTGACCAAAAACTCGGTCTTGCGCCGGTCAGCTTCGGAAAAATCGGCGCTGATCTGGCGCAGCTTCTCGGCGGCGAGCTTGCGATCGGTGATGTCGGTTCCCGTCACGGCCACGAAAAGGACGGTGCCGTCGTCGCCCAGTACCGGAGCCAATGTTAAATCGACAATCCGCTCGGATCCGTCGGCCATGAAGTAACAGAGCTCCTCCCGAAAGCGATTCCCGGACGCCGCCAGGGCGAGGCCGGCCTTGACGATTTCGGATACCTCCGCCGAGCGATTCCACCACCCGCAGTCCCAGAACTTACGCCCGATGATGTCGTTCATCTCGAAGCCGGCCAGGGCCACGGCAGCCTGGTTGACCTCGAGCACTGCACCATCCGAGCGCGTGAGGGCGGCGAAATTCGCCCCTTGCTCGAAGAAGGCGCGAAGCTTGGCGTTCGCCTCGGCCGCGACCGCCAGGGCTGCGGAGGCCTGGCGCGACAAGACGTCTGCTTCACGCGCCGAAGTCATGTCGCGCGAGACTGCGACCAGCGCCTGAACGCGGCCACTACCGTCGATAATCGGCCTCACCCAAGCGTCCCACCAGCGCGCTTTGGCCTCGCCGACCGAGCGCAATCCGCCGAATTTCCCTGTTTTGCCGGCTCGGGCCGCAGCCAGCGCCCGCTCCATTTCAGTGTGGCTTTGCGTATCCCACAGTGAGCTCCACATCGTTCCCTCCAGCGTCGCGAGATCGTTTACCGCGAGCAGCGCGCGGCTGCAGGCGTCGATCGACTTTATCTCGCCATCAACGCTAAGAATTTTTACGCAGTCCGAACTGCTTTCAAAGAGAGCGTGGTAAACACTGGCTTCGAAATTAAGCGCAGTCTCTTTTTCTTCTAACACCGGGAAATCTGACATGGCTAGCCTTCGTGGCGTGCAGCAAACGTGCGGCCTCGAGGCGAGGCGGACGGGTGCACTGGGAAATCGAATGGCCGGGATGAGCGGAGGAGACAGTCCGCTGGTGCAAGCGCAGCCAGATCGTAAAACGACATGGCCGGCCGGGATTGGCAGGCTTGACACGTTTTCCGCAAAGAAACGCTTGTGTGAGCGAGCAGTATCCTCCAATACGCAGCGCTGTGGTCAATTACTTGCGGCTCTGCCTTGGAGAGTGTGTGATCGCCTACATTTTTTATTTGTCCGCCTGAACCATGTGGACGATCGACGGAATTACGCCTTCTCGATCGCCTGCCGCAACTTGCGCCGCCACAGCAGCAGCCCCACCGAATACGCCAGGAAGTACCCGGCGGTCAGCCCCACGCACAGCATGGTCAGCGGGCTTTCGGTCAGGCGCGGCGCCGGCAGGCCGCTGCCCTGGTTCGCATAGATCTCGATACCGATGTACAGGATGCGCGCCACCAGGATCATCGCCATGATGATCCCGAGCCGCATCGGCGGCGTGAAGAAGTAGCCGCCCGCGGTATCTTCGTACACCGTGCGGCGCAGCGCGAACACGCCCCAGAACACGCCCAGCGCGGTGCCCGCCGCCAGCGCGCCCAGTTCCATCGGCCGCGCCAGGGTTTCCGACAGCGGCACCAGGATCATCGCGCCGAACACCAGCGCGCCGGTGTAGTGGCGCGTCACGATCGAGCGCTGGCGCGCCATCTGCGTTTTCAGGCGTGAATAGATGCGCCAGACGAGGATCGGAGTCAGGGCGAGCAGGGCGAGGGTGGTGATGTTCATGGCGAATCTAGCGCGTAGTTGAGCCGAAGCCGGCATTGTAATCGACGGGCATGCGAGCGTCGGCCCCCGGGCGGGCATGATAAGGTGTTAACTCCCTTGAATCAGGAGAGTCCGAACATGATCCCAGCCATTCCAGTGCCGCTGCGCTTTCACCGCGCGCCGGACCCCGCCCCGAACGAGGAGCCGATGCCCGAACCGTTCGATGCCCCGCATCCGCATCACATGCCGGTGCATACGCCGCAAAACGACGACCCGGTCCCGGATCCGAAACCAAGTATCCTGCACTGAATCGGAGGCGCAGCCTTAGTCAAACGCCCACGCATACAGCACGTCGAGCGCCGTATTCGTGCCGGTCTGGAACTGCAGCGAGATGCGCGGGGTGAGCTTGTAGCGCAGGCGTACCAGGCTCGACGCCGTCGTCGCGCCCTGCTCGAAGCTCAGGTAGGCGCGCGAGGAAATGCGCTTGCCGACCGTCACCACCGTATTCGCCAGGCCCTCGGCGTCGCCGTTGCGGCCTTGCCCGATACCGAGCTCGTCCACGCCAAGCGCATTCGCCATCTTGCTCTGGAAGCCGCCGGTGCCGCCTTTGCCGCCCAGCAGGGCGCCGGCTGCCGCGCTCAGCACATCCTTCTCGTTGCCGCTCGTGCCTTCCATGCCATGTCCCAGCACCAGCCAGGCCAGCTTCTCGCTGTCGGGCACGTTCGGCGTCGACACCAGCCGCGCCTGCGGCGCCTGGGCCGTGCCGCGCACCTGCACGCCGGCTTCGACGTTGGTTTCGCTGAGCTGCTCGCCTTCGGGGCGCTTGCGCACCGCGAGCACGTCGAGCGCAGGGTTGTCCATCGCCCCGCTGAAGGTGATCACGCCGCGCTCGATCTCCAGCTTCTGGCCATAGGCGGCGTACCTGCCGCTGGCCACGCGGATGCTGCCGTTGACGCGCGGCGGACGGTTGCCGGTCATGCGCACCCGCGCGCTGCCTTCCAGCATGGCATCCAGGCCCAGGCCGCGCATGTGGAAGTCGTCGCCCAGGTCGGCGACGAGATTCACCGTCAACGGCACTTCCGCTTCTTTTGGCGCCGGCGGCACGGGCTTGCCGCGGCCCAGCACGATGACGTCGTTCGAGATCGTCGGCCGCCCCGCCGGCGCGAACTCGATCAGCGCGCGGTCGGCCTTGAAGCGGCCGTCGAGCGTGAAGCGGGTGGCGTCGCGCACCAGCGCGGCATTGCCGGAAACGACCACGGTACGGTCGGGCCGCGACAGCACCTCCAGCTTGTCCGCCACCAGGTTCAGCTGCATCGCCGGGTCGCCGCCGCCGAAGCGGATCGAGCCGTCGGCCGTGGCGCTGCCGCTCATGCCTTCCAGGTAGAGGCGCTGCAGCACCAGGCGGTCGCCGGCCAGTTGCGAGCGCAGCTGGCCGTTGCGCAGGCGTACGCCCTGCTCGGGCCAGCGCACCGCGATGGCGTCGCCATTCACGCTGCCGTTCAGCGCCGGGGTGCCGATGGTGCCGCCGCCGGTCAACGCCAGCTTCACGCTGCCGTCGAGTTCCAGGTCGCGCTGGCCGGCGAAGGGCGCGATCCAGGCGATCGACGGCATGTCGGCATTGGCCGTCATGCGCAGCGGGCTGTCGCGGTGGACGCGCCCGCCGATCATCTGCACGGTGCCGTCGGCGCGCACGGTGCCGGTGCGGGCGCCATCGATCGCCAGTTGCGTGCGCAGCGAGCTGCCCTGCACGTCGGCGCGCGCCTCGAACGTGCGCAGTCCCAGCGGCACCGGCATGCTGCCGCCGACGATGGCGTCGCCGCCTTCGCGGAACACGCGCACGTTGCCCGCCAGGACCGGCGCGCCGCCGGTGGCGGCGCCGTTGGAGCCTGCTGTGCGCAGGTCCATTGCCCAGTTGGCGCTGAGCGTCAGGTTGCCCCGTACGTTTTCGCGCAGCGCCGGCGAAAACTGCGCCAGGTAATTCAGCGGTACGCCGGCGGCCGCGCCGCTGCTGTTCCAGCGCGAGCCGGTCTTCGCCAGCGTATCGATACGCACCGTACCCGCCGGCAGGCGGATGGTCGCGCCGTTGAACGCGAGCGACTGCGGTCTGGCCAGGCCGGCGACGCCGGCGCCGGGCGCGACACCGATGCGCAGCGGCACCGGCTGCGCCAGGGTCAAGGCGAAGCGGCCCTTGTTCTGCAGCGTGGCCAGCGTGCCGGCCCAGGCGTTGCCGCTCCAGCCGCCGCGCACCTCGGTGAGGGCGTCGAAGTCTTCGCCACGGGCGCTTGCCCTCAGCGTGTGCGCGGCGCGGGTGCCGTTCGTCTGCAGGCTGGCGGCGGCGATCCGGGTGTCGCCGCTGGCGTAGTCGGTGACCTGGATGTCGCTCACCAGCGGGTCGGCGCCGCCGCGGCCGGAACCGAGGTTGGCGCTGGCGCGCAGCGTGCGCAGGTTATGGGTGAGCAGCCGCAGGTTCTGGCCTTCGAGGCTGGCCGTGAGCGACGGTGTATCCATGGTGCCGCTCACGCTGCCGGCGCCGCGCAGGGCGCCGCTGAAGTCGGGGCCGATCGCGGCCAGCTGGGGAGCGTCGATGCGCCAGTCGAGGCGGTCGCCGCCGGCGCCGAAGCTGCCCTTGGCGGCTACCACGTTCGCGCCAACATGCAGGTCGACGTCGGCACCCGACACGTGGCGGGCGTCCGCCGCCAGGCGCGCATGGCCCCAGAGCGGCGACTTCGACAGGGTCGAGTCCTTCAAGGTGAGGTTCAGCGCGCCGCGCCAGTCCGCGCCCGAACGGCCGCTGGCCTCAAAAACGCCGTTGACGCTGCCGGGCAGGGGGCTGCCAAAGGCGGCCGGGTTGAAGCCTGCCATGGTGCCGCCCGCTTTCGCTTCGACAAAACGCGCGCCTTCCTTGCCGGCCAGCCAGGCTTCGCCGCTGACGTGCAGGCTACTGTTGTTGGCCTTGCGCTGCGCGGCGACCCAGCCGAGGCCATTCGCGTCGGCGACAAAGGTCGTGCGCGGGTTGGCCATGGTGCCGGTGAGGACGCCGCTTGCATTGACCGCGCCGTACAGGTCGCTGCGCAATGTGGCGAGCTGGCGGCCGTCGACGCGCCAGTTCAGGCGTTCGCCCGGTGCGCCGAAACTGCCGTTCAGCTTGACCGTGTTCTGGCCGAGCGCCAGGGCGGCGTCGACGCCGGTGACGTGTTTCGCGTCGGCGCTCAGCTTGCCCTTGCCCGACAGCGGCTGGTCGAACAGGCGGCTCGGGCGCAGCGCGAAATCGGTGGTGACGCGCCAGGCCGGGGCCATCACGCCGGCGGCGTTCACCACGGCGTTGATATTCGCCTGCGGATAGTCGCCCAGCGCCGCCGGGTTGAAGCCGCTGGCATTCGCCGTGACCTTGAACGCCTTATCCTCCAGCAGTTTCGCGCTGCCGCTCAGCGCAATGGTGCCGCTGCCGGCCGACAGGCGGGCCTCGGGCACATCGATGACATTGTTCTCGAGCTTTGCACGTGCGGCCAGGCGCAGGCCATTGTCAAGCAGGCGCACGTCGAGCGTCTGCACCTTGCCGACGTTCGCCACGGCGATGTCGCCGGCGATTTTCGTCGGCTTCATGCTGCCGTGGATTCCCCTCAAATCGAAGCGGTCGGTGTGCAGCGCGAAGTTGGCGGTGCCGGGGCCCTCTTCCTTTTCGCCGCGCTGGACGCTGCCGCTGCCGGTGAAGCGGCCGGCAGTGCCAAAGTCGAGCAGCACGTCCGAGAGGCGCATCGCCGTCAGGTCGCCCCCTAACTGGCCGCGAAACGCACGCAGCGGCAGGCGCTGCTGGTCGATGGTGCCGGCCGGGCCGTCGTTCACGAGATTGACGCTGCCGGAAATGGCGCGCTTGTCGTCCAGTTTTGCCGCAATCGACAGCGTCAGGTCGGCGGTCGGCAGCGAGGGGTTGAAGAAGCCGGGGTCGATGTTGCGCGCGTTCAGGGTCATCGTGCGCAGCGGGATGTCCGCAAACGGCGAAATCCCCATGCGCGCTTCGCCGCCCGCGCGGCCGGCCTGGCCATTGATGTCGAGGGTAGTCAGGTTCAGGTCGCCGCTGGCGCGCAGTTTCAAGGCCGCGGGCGTCGCTCCCGTGCCTACCTGTGATCCGGAAAGGCTGGCGGTCGCATCCAGCTTGAACGGGCGGGTGGCGGCGATGCTGCCGTTGGCCGCCACCTGGCCCCAGGGCGTGCTGGCCGCGGCGTCGCGCAACTGCCACTGCGCCTTGTCGCCATACAGGCGCATGCGGACATTGGTGATTTCAGTGCGGGCGCCCTTGTTCACGAAGGTGGCTTTCGCCAGGCGCGCGTCGTCGAGCATGATCTTGAACGGCGCCGCGAGCGAGGCCGGCATCGGCGTCTTTTCGTCGGTTTCCTTCAGGGTTTCCATGCGCAGGTCGGCCGCGTGCAGCTTGTCAATTTCGACGCCTTTTGATAACAGCTGGCGCGGCGACCACTGGAAGTCGATGTTGGTGAGCGTTGCCAGCTGCTCGTCGGTGCGCCAGACGATGCGGTCGATGTGCATCGCGCCGTAGAGCGAACCGCTGACGCCGGTCATGGTCAGCTTGCCGCCGGTCGAACGCGAAACGCGGTCCGCGATCATCTGCAGCGTCGATTCGCGCCCCAGATACCACAGCGTACCGCCGACGATGACGCCGGTGATGGCCAGGCCGATGGCGACGCGGCGCGGCCAGCGCCGCTTGTGCGCCGCGGTCTTCGACTCGGGGGCAGGTGGGGGTGGGGTATGGTCGTCCATCAGAACGTGAATCCAAGTGAGAAGTGCAGGCGCGCTTTTTTCACGGCCTCGCCGTAGGCGAGATCGACGTTGATCGGACCGACCGGGCTGCGCCAGCGCGCACCGATGCCGACGCCGACTTCCGGCTTGAGGTCCGGGACCTTGTCGGCGGCGTTACCCGCATCGACGAAGAAGGCCACGCCCCATGGTGGACGGAACCAGAACTGGTATTCCGCGCCCGCGGTGAGCAGGTAGCGCCCGCCGACGATGGCTTCGCCTTCGCGCACGCCGAGTTCCTGGTAGCCGTAGCCGCGCACCGACTGGTCGCCGCCGGCACGGAACAGCAGGGTGCTCGGCACGCCCAGCTTTTCCTTCGAGAAGACGGCCCCAAGCTCCCCGCGCAGGATCATCGTGCCGCTCGTGCCCATTGGGCGATAGTACACGCCACGGGTGTAGCCGCGGACGAACTTTTCGTCGGTAAACAGCGGCAGCGGCGCCACGCTGAGCTGCCAGTTGAGGGCGTAGCCGCGCGTCGGCTGCAGCAGGTTGTCGAGCTTGCGGCGGGTGACGGCGTAGGTGAGCGGGATGCTCCTGCTGTGCGTCGTTCCCAGGCCTGCGACCTCGCGCTGTTCGAACAGCGCCTCGAGGGTCAGGCTGCGTTCCAGCTCGGGCGTGCCCCAGGCGCGGCGCCCCGCCACGGTGCCTACCGTGAGCAGTTCGCCGCGCACGTCGGTGCGTTCGATGCCGCCGCCGACGCTGTCGTTGTAGCCATCGGGCGTGGTCGGCCAGTAGAAATCGACACGTGCCGTCTGGCGCCTCTGTTCGTAGATCAGGTCGCTCTTCATGCGCTTGCCGAACACGTTCAGGTCGTCGTAGCCGAGCTGGGCGCGGGCGCCGGTATTGGTCGAGAAGCCGACGCCGACTTCGATGTTCTTCTGCTTGTTTTCGGTCACGCGCACCAGCACCGGCAGCACGGTCGGGCCGGAGGCGGTCGCCGGCTTGACCCCTAGCGTGGCCTGGCCGGGGGCGGCGGGCGCATCCGGGTCGGCCTGCGCCTGTGCGGGGGCCGGCGAGGCGCCATCCAGGTCCCCGTCTTCTTTCAAATCCTTGAGTTCGGCGTTGAGCACGGCGCGCATGTCGACGCTGACCTCGACGCTGGCAAAATAACCGGTCTCCTGCAGGCGGGCCTGGAAGGCCTGCAAGGCGACTTCGCTGTACATGTCGCCCGGCTTGATCTTGTTGAGGTTGGTGATGATGGTTTCCGGATAGCGCTTCAGGCCGCGAATGCGCAGCGCGCCGAAACGCATTTCCGGGCCGCTGTCGATGACGACGCGCAGGGAAGCCTTATAAGCATCAGGATCGACGGTGGCGCTGGTTTCGACCAGTTGCGCGCGCGGGAAGCGCGAGCGCGTCACTTCGCGCAGCAAATCGCGCTTGGCGCCTTCCCAGTCGGCCATGCGGAAGCGCGCGCCCACCGGCAGCGACCAGCGGTTGCGCAGCGCGCCCGCGTCGTAGGGCGCGCCGCCGCCCTCGAAGATCACGAAGCCCTGCAGCACCAGGTCGATGTCGCTTACCAGCACCGGCTGGCCTGGATCGACGACGATGCGCGCGACAGGCGTGGCGCCGCTCGTATCGAGCGCGGCGGTGATTTTCGGCGAATAATAACCTTCGGTGGCGATCAGGGTTTTCGCTTCTTCGGGCGCGTCCTTCACCAGGCGTTGCAACTGGTCGAGGTCGACGCGCGGGTTGCCGCGCCAGCGCAGCAGTTCGAGGTTATCTTCGAGCAGGTTGTCGAGCCGCCCCGGCGCGTCGATGCGCACGGTGTAATTGATCGGCTGCCCGCTCGGTGTTTGCCCGCTTGCCGGCTGCTCGCTTGCCGTCTGGGCCGAAGCCGCTTGCGCGCCCAGCACCGCGTACACGGAGAGCATGATTTGTGCCAAAATCCGTGATTGCCTTGCCGCCGTTGCGGTCCGGTGTGGTGTCGCGAGAACCATGTCTCTCCGTCTCAGTTTCAGTATATAAATGCTGAGCGCATCTTAACGGAATTGCAAAAACGATGGCGAACGATTAACTTTCAAGAAAACCACACATGCACGCTCCCGACACCGCCCTCGTTCTCTTCAGTGGCGGACAAGATTCGACCACCTGCCTGGCCTGGGCCCTGGAGCGCTACGAGCGTGTGGAAACGATCGGATTCGACTACGGCCAGCGCCATGCGATCGAGCTGGAAGTGCGCCCGACGGTCCTGGAAAAGATGCGCGCGCTGTCGCCAGTCTGGGACGCACGCCTCGGCGAAGACCACATGGTCGACCTGTCGCTGATTGCCCGCATCTCCGATACGGCGCTGACCAGCAATGTTGCCATCGAAATGCAGTCGAACGGCCTGCCGAACACCTTCGTGCCCGGCCGTAACCTGTTGTTCATGACGGTGGCAGCCACCGTGGCCTACCGCCGTGGCCTGACGGTGCTGCTGGGCGGGATGTGCGAAACCGATTTCTCGGGCTATCCCGATTGCCGCGACGACACGATGAAAGCATTGCAGGTCGCGCTGAACCTGGGCATGGCGACGCGCCTGAAGGTCGAGACGCCGCTCATGTGGATCGACAAGAAGCAGACCTGGGAACTGGCCGAACAGGCTGGCGGGCAGGCGCTGGTCGACCTCGTGCGCTTCGAGACCCACACCTGCTACCTGGGTGAACGCGGCGCGCGCCACGACTGGGGTTATGGCTGCGGCACCTGCCCGGCCTGCGCGCTGCGCGCGCGCGGCTATGCGCAGTTCGCGGCAGAGAATCGGCCCGCTTAAACCGCCTGCTGGTTGATCGCGCGGCTCTTGCGCGAGCGGCTGACCAGGTACCAGATCAGCGCCAGCGGCAGCAGCAGGGGCAGCAGGAAGGGCACGATGGCAGCCGCCACCGCGGCACAGGCAATGGCCAGGGCGCCGATCACGACGATGCCGACACCGGCAAACACCACCGCCAGCACCGCCCCCACCACGATCGTCACCAGCAGGCCGATGAGCATGCCGCCGCCGCCGAACAGGATGCCCAGCATGGCGCCGAACGGGCCGTCGAACTCTTCGCCGTCGATGTGGAAGCTGGCGTCGCTGAAGGTGAACAGCAGGTCCCACAGCAGCAGGGCGCAGAGGATCAGGATAATGTAGGGCGCGATCTTTTTCATGGCAGGTCCTTGAAGGTCGGGTTGATGACGCAACTCTAGGCCCGGCCGCGGCGCCGGGCCAGCCGCATGCGATGGGCGGCGTGTTTGGCGGGCCGGAGCGCGCCAATCGCGGACGAATGCAGACGAATGCGGACGAATGCCGACGAATGCCGACGTGCATCCGACCTTGCAATGCGCGTCGTGCCGCCTATACTGACAGCCTGCTCTGTTACCGAACTGTTACCAGGAGGGCTTCTATGCATGTCGTCAACTCAACGATGAAGATGCTGCGAGCCGGGAGACCGTCGTCCCTGGCCGGCGGAGGCCCGAAGGGTCCGCCATCGGCGCCGCCAACCATTCCGCCGATTATCATCAATCCTTTCGATCGCGAAGCGCCAAGGCAGCCGAACATCGATCCGCTGCGCACGCCCTTGCCGCCGCCGGTGCGTCCGCCAGGCGCCCCCAGCATGCGAATCTGATGCGGCCTGATTTGCGTTTTATTATCCCTTTGCTATCGCACTGCACGCGAGATTTCTAATATCATCTCGTCTTTGGGCGGCAAGCCCGGCAGATAAAAGAAGTGAGCGATGAACGAAGAAGCAGGGGACCTGGAAGCCGGTGATGACAGCTCGGACACCCCGGTCCAGGAACCACGCCTGTGGCAAGGCAATGGCTGGACCGCACGCGTGATCAAGAACGACGACGACGAGGGCTGGGCTGTCGCCATGTACAAGGATGGTCACCCGGAACCGGCCCTGGTCGGTCCGTGGACGATGGGCCGCGACAAGAAAAACCCGAAGCCGCTCGATGTCAACGCATTCAACACGCTGATCAAGACGGCGTCGGAAGTGATCCGCCGCCATGAGCAGCACCTGCACGCGATGCTGCACAAGAGCACCGTGGTGTCGACCGAAGAGGGCGAGCTGAAGGTGACGCTCGACATCGTTCCCGATGACGACGACCCCTACGCGCTGCTGACCGCCGTCGACCAGATGGGCGAGCAGCTGGCCCAGGTGCGCGTGGCGCCGACTTTCAAGCTGACCCCGGGCTCGGCCCAGGGCTGGATCGAGAACGGTTTCCGCGCTCCGCGCTGAGCGTACTTAGTTGGCGCGGCGCTGGCGCGCCAGCAGTGCGTCGACCAGGCCCTGCGGATTGAACGGAT